>JASLXG010000083.1 GCA_030740435.1 Alphaproteobacteria bacterium
CTACGGCTTCATCGTCGTGGCCGGTCTGATTTTCGGCTTCGATTCCGATGGCGAAGACTGCTTCGACCTCACCTTGGACGGCCTCCGCGAAGCCGGGCTGTTGTCCGGCGATCCCTCGCTGCTGACGGCGCTGCCCGGCACGCCGCTGTTTCGCCGCATGAAACTCACTGGCCGATTGCGCCGGGTGCGCTATGGGCTGGGCGGATTCAAGTACCAGACCAACATCAAGTACCTCATGCCCCAGGAGCGCATGGTGGCGGGATACCGGTACTTCATCAGCCGCTACAACGGCGGCCGCTACCAATACCAACGCCTTCGCCGGTTTCTCGAACTGCTGGCTCACGGCGGCCGCTTCATCGCCATCGAAGGAGGTGGCTACGGCAATATGGGCCGACTGCTGCGGCTGATTTTCGCCAACCGGGCGGCGACGCGTCAGTTGCTGCAGCGCGCCTGGCGCTTCGCCGCCCACCCGAGCAATCTGGTTTTCGCCTTCAGGGGCCTCTGGCTGCTGCGCCGTTACCCGGGCCTCAGCGGCCGCCTGCGCTTCTATCAGTTCTGGCTGTTCGCCTGGTCCAACGCCGTTCTCAAGTACCAGAACCTGAGCGACGATGATTTCGATCTGGAGAGCGTCGGCCCGGATTTCGACATGCGCGACCTGATTCCCCCCGACTACGCCGAGACGGCCGACGAGGCCATTCCCCGCCACAAGATCGCAGCTCAGATCAGGGCCACCGAAAAACAGCTTGCCCGCCTGGTGGCCAACGCCCGGAGCGCCGACTAGCGCATGTCGAGCTCAAATCCGCAGATGACGAGCGAGGCCAACAAATGGTGGGCCCGGGCCCTGATCTGGGCCCTGGTACTGACGGTCGTGCTGCGCCTCGGCGCGGCTGTCGGCACGGCCTATCGGCCGATTATCAACGAGAAGGGATTGCCGGTGTCGCCGTTGCATGTGGCGCCGGGCAGCGATCTGCAATTCTACCTCAATTCGCGTGACCTCTATCTGTCGGGCGCGGTCATCAGTATCGTCGGCGACTTCGCCAGATTCTACAAAGCCGGCAAGGAGCCCCGCGAGGGCCTGATCGTGTCGGCACCGGTGTTGCCCCTGCTGCTGGCGGCCTTCGACTACCGGCCCGGCAATACCCTCCCCCTGACGACAGTGTTCGTGCTGTTGGGCATCGTCCTGAGCGCCGCCTGGCTGCGACATTTCGAGATCCGGGGCATGCCGCCCCTTTGGCTGTGGGCCTTTCCCTTCCTGCCCCACCTCATCTGGTACACCATCAACGTCGGCTCCGATTTCCTGGGCGTCCTATTTTTCGCCGGATTCTACCTTAGCTATTTCGCTGCTGGGCCGGCGCGCCGGCGCCTGGCTTGGGGGTTGGTCTTCCTGATCCTGTTGCTGCTGACGCGGCCCAATGGCGTTTCCCTGCTGATTTTCGTGGTCATTGATCAATTGCTCCTCAAACGGCACTTGTCGTCGAGCCATCGCAATTGGTTGATTGGAGCCAGTCTGGTGGTGGCGGCACCGTTCGTGGTGTTCTATTTTCCCTATCTCTTCGCCTACGTCTCGGGCTCGCTGTATCTGCCCATATTCGGCATTCCCACGCAGCAATACCTTGGCGGAGTCTTCGACGACCTGCCGTTGTGGCTGAACCTGCTGCTGTCCTGGCTCTCGCTGTTCGGTGGAAAGCTCCTCTATCTGGTTGGGTTGCGGCCCTCCTACGCCGATACAAGCCTGCCCGTGGTTCTGGCCCGGGCCGCGCCGGGGCTGATATTCCTTCCTGGAATCATCCACATCTTCGTCGTCGGCGATCGCACGCATCGGCTGTTGACGGCGCTGTTCCTGCTGCCCATATTTCTCGGTACCGCCCAGGACCGCTACATTCTGCCCATTCAGCCCCTCTTGTTTCTGCACGGCACCATGGTCTACACGGGACTGTGGCTGGCCCTGCGCCGGCGCCTGTGGCGGGGCCGCGCCGGGTAGCTCCATGGCCCCCATGCCGCACACTGCGCCAACTTGAAACACCAGGACCCGATGCCCCAGCTTTCGACTGCCGCCAACCCGGTCCTGGTATTCGTGCCGACCTACAACGACGTCGAGTTCCTGGCTGCCATCGCGGCTGCGATCGAGGATCTCGGTGGCGATTTCGAATTGCTGATCGTCGACGATGGCTCGGCAGTGGCGATTGATGTCGGCGATCTCGACCCCGCCGTCTCCTATTTTCGCCTGCCTGGGAACTTCGGCCTGGGCATCTGCACCCACATCGCCTTCGACCACGCGCTGCGCAAGAGACACCGAGCCGTCGTCAGGATCGACGCCGACGGCCAGCATCCCGTCGAGCGGATACCCGATCTGCTGGCGGTGCTCGAGACGGGCCAGGCCGATCTGGTGGTGGGAACGCGAAGCAACCGCCATCAGGGCAGCGGCCTGCGGGCGCTGACGGCGCAGTGGGTACGCATCTACCTGTCGTTGGTGACCAAACTGCTAACAGGCGGGCGCTCGCCGCAAGACGTCAACTCGGGCTTCCTGGCCTTCAACCGGAAAGCCGCCGAGGTCCTCAACGGCTACCAACTGGAACGCTACCCGGAGCCGCAGATCTGTGCCCTGGCCTGCCGCCGGGGTCTCAGGGTGGCGGAGGTGACGATCGAACAGGAGCCCAGACGGCACGGTTCATCGACGTTGACGTTGGGGCAGGCCCTGCGCATCCTCTACCGCTTCAACATCTTCGTCCTGGCCGAACTGCTGCAGAAGTCGAGAGTCGAATGAAGCTCGTGGTGATCCTGGTCCTGGCTCTGGTGCTGCTCTTTCTGGTGCGGCGCAACCTGCTACAGGTGGATCTCTCGTTTCCCTTGTTTGCCGGCCTGGTGATCCTCGGCTTCGCCAGCATGAACGAAGCTTTCATCGAGTGGACGGCGGCCAGCCTGGGCATCGTTTACCCGCCGATCGCCATCATCTTCATCGCCATCGCCATCCTGTTGGCGTTGATCACCATCCTGGCCATCGCCTACAGCCGGCTGCGCAGCCGCCAGCAATTGCTGGTCCGCCAACTGGCCCGCATGGAACTCGAGCGCCAGGAAATGGCGCGCCAGACCAGTGTTCATGAATAACGTTGCGCTCGGGGGATGGTGGCGCTACATCAAGGGCTCGACGGACGGCGGATGAAACGGCGAAGCTGGTGATGACGACACACGAAGAATTCTCCCGAGACGAAGCCCCGAAGGGCGGCTCGGATCGCGCCTTCGGGGTCGTCTTTGCCGTGGTTTTCCTGCTGCTGGCGCTCTATCCGCTGCTCGACGGAGGCACCGTGCGGCTCTGGGCGCTGGGGCTGGCAGCCACCTTCCTGGCCTTGGCCCTGGTGCGGCCGGCGCTGCTGGCGCCGCTGAACGCGCTGTGGACCAGGCTGGGCCTGGTGCTGCACAAGATCGTCAATCCTGTGGTCCTGGGCCTGATGTTCTTCGCCGTGCTGACGCCCACGG
>JASLXG010000084.1 GCA_030740435.1 Alphaproteobacteria bacterium
GATGCGGCCGTTGGTGATTGAAGACCTGTTGAAAGTCGCGGAAGCGTACAAGCTGTTCCGCCAAGCTGTCCGCCGGCGGACTGGCCGTCTCCTGCTTCAGGGTCAGGTGCATGCGTTCATGACGGCCGTTCTGCTGCGGCTCTCCGTCCAAGGCATCGGCAGCTCCTCCCTGCCGATAGTTTGAACTGTTACCCATGTCGTGACGTAGATGTGTTACCCATGTCGCGAGTTAGGACCCCCGGCCACCCGCTCCCCCTGCCAACCACCCATCAATGGAACGCTCTGGGTGGTTGGGAGGGGGAGCGGGTGGCCGGGCGATTCCAACAAAACTTGAAATGCCCTAGCCGCAGCGCGAATAGGCACACGCCGTGCAGGTGTCGCAGCCTTCCAGGCGCACCAGCGAGGCCTGGCCGCAGCGCGGGCATTGGCGGAAGCGCCGGTCCTGGGGCTCGTCGCCGACGGCCAGGGCTTGTCGCTGGCTCTCGGGCTCGATGTCGGGCTCCGTGCCCCTGATGAAGCCGATCTCGATCAGGTGCTCCTCGATGACCTCGCCGATGGCGGCCAGCAGCGAGGGCACGTAGCGCCCGCCCACCCATTGGCCGCCGCGCGGGTCAAAGACGGCCTTGAGCTCGTCGACAACGAAAGAAATATCGCCGCCACGGCGGAAGACGGCCGAGATCATGCGCGTCAGGCCCACCGTCCAGGCATAGTGTTCGGTGTTCTTGGAATTGATGAAGACCTCGAAGGGCCGGCGCCGGCTGTCCTGGACGACGTCGTTGATGGTGATGTAGATGGCGTGGTCGGTCTCGGGCCAGCGCACCTTGTAGGTGTTGCCCTCCAGCACCTCGGGGCGGTCCAGCGGTCGGGTCATGTAGACCACGCTTTGGTCCAGGCTGTCGGGTGCAGGCTTCGCCGCTGTGGGCTCGCTCAGCGGCAGCTCGGGCTGGTCGCTGTCGGGCTGCTGGTCGGCTCTGGACAGCACGGCACCGGTGACCTCGTTGGGCCGATAGGTGGTGCAGCCCTTGCAGCCCGAGGCGTAGGCCAGGCGGTAGATGTCCTTGAAGTCCTCGAAGGAGATCTCCTCGGGCAGGTTGATGGTCTTGGAGACGGCGCTGTCGATGTGGGCCTGGACGGCGGCCTGCATAGCTACGTGATCCTCGGGCGTGAGCTGCTGGGCGTCGACGAAAGCCTCGCTGAGCGGCGCCGCTTCGCCCTTGAGCTGGCGGTAGAGGCGCAGCGAATAGGCACTGACCTGCTCCTCGCGTCGGCCGCCGTCGGGTTGGGTCACGGCGCGCGAGTAGGAGAAGCTGAAAACCGGCTCCAGCCCCGACGAGACGTTGTCGGCAAAGAGCGAAATGGTGCCGGTGGGGGCCACCGAAGTAACCAGGGCGTTGCGCATGCCGTGACGCTCGATGGCGGCGCGGACCTCGGCATCGAGGCGCTGGACGTTCTCGCCGGCGAGATAAGGGCCGGGCTCATAGAGCGGAAAGGGCCCCTTCTCGGCCGCCAGCTCAGTGGACGCCAGATAGGCCGCCCGGGCCAGGATCGAGACCCAGCGTTCGGTCAGCCCTACCGCCCGGTCCGAGCCGTAGCGCGCGCCGCACATGATCAGGGCATCGGCCAGGCCGGTAAAACCGAGCCCGATGCGACGTTTCATGCGGGCCTCGTGCTCCTGTTCCGGGAGCGGGAAGTTGGAGACGTCGATGGCGTTGTCCAGAAGCCTGACGCCAACCCGGGCGCAATCCTCGAGCGCCGCCTCGTCGAGCGCCGCCGCGGCCTCGAAAGGCTCACGCACCAGGGCCGCGAAATTGATCGACCCCAACAGGCACGCGCCATACGGGGGCAACGGTTGTTCACCACACGGATTGGTTGTAGAAATACTTTCCGCGTAATGCAGGTTGTTGAGGCGGTTGACGCGGTCGATGAAGATGACGCCGGGCTCGGCATTGGCGTAGGTGGCACGCATGATGCGGTCCCAGAGCTCGCGCGCCGAGAGCGACTTGTAGTCGGTGCCGCCAAAGCTCAGCGGCCAGCTTTCGTCCCCGTCCACCGCCGCCATGAAACGGTCCGTGACCAGCACCGAGAGATTGAACATCCGCAGCCGTCCGGGCTCGCGCTTGGCCTCGATGAAGGCCTCGATGTCGGGGTGGTCGCAACGCAGCGTCGCCATCATGGCGCCGCGGCGGTGGCCGGCCGACATGATGGTGCGGCACATGGCATCCCAGACGTCCATGAAGGTGAGCGGCCCCGAGGCATCGGCCCCGACGCCCCGCACCGCAGCCCCCTTGGGCCTCAAGGTGGAAAAATCATAGCCGATGCCGCCGCCCTGCTGCATGGTCAGCGCGGCTTCCTTGAGATGCTCGAAGATGCCCGACATGTCGTCGGGGATCTGGCCCATGACGAAGCAGTTGAACAGCGTCACGCTGCGCTCGGAGCCGGCGCCGGCGATGATGCGTCCGGCCGGCAGCAAGCGAAAGCCGGTCATGGCCTGGTAGAAGCGCTGCCGCCAATGCTGCGGGTCCTCCTCCAGCGCCGCCAGGGCCCCGGCGACGCGGCGCCAGGTGTCCTCGATGGTGCCGTCGGCGGGGCTGCCGTCGGCCGCCTTGAGGCGGTATTTCATGTCCCAGATGCGCTGGGAAATAGGGGCGACCGCGGGCATGCAATCCTCCGGGTAGCGGTGACGGCGGCGGCGTTGGTGGCAAAATGGCGCTGGGCCGTTTAGATATTAGGCTGCGGGCGAGCCCGGGTCAATCGTGCGTTCATGTTATGTTTCCACAGCCACATAGGCTCGTAATTTGTTGATTCAAAATGATTTTTCGATTTGTCCCGGTATTTCACAAGGGCCCTGGTGACAAATTCCCAACAACTCCAAGATTATCCACAGTTTTATCCACAAGCACGGGCTAGTCCGGCCGCAGTCGGGCGCAGGCCGTTTCGATGCGCTCTTCCAGGGCGGCGACGAAGGGCCGGCGCTCGAGGCCCGGCGGCATGGCTTCGAGGTATTCCAGCTTGATCGTTCCCGGGCGGCGCAAAAAGCGGCGCCGGGGCCAGAAATGTCCGGAATTGAGCGCCACCGGTACCACCGGCAGGTCGAGGTGGCCGTAAAGCGCCACCACGCCGGGCTGATAGGGCCGGGTCTGGCCCGGCGCCGTGCGCGTGCCCTCGGGAAAGATCACGATGGGCCGGCCCAGGGCCGCCGCCGTCTCGGCCTGACGCAACAGCCCTCTCAGTGCCGTGGCGCCGCCGCCGCGGTCGACGGCGATCATGCCCACCTTGCGCGAATACCAGCCATAGAGCGGGATCAGTAACAGTTCCTTTTTCATGATCATGGCCGGGTCCTCGACGATGAGGTGCCAGATCAGGGTGTCCCAGGCCGACTGGTGCTTGGCGGCGAGGATGCAGGCGCCGGCCGGCAGGTTGGCCTGACCCCGGATCTCGACCGTGACGCCGACCAGGGCCCGCATCAGCCAAAGCACGCCGCGAGCCCAGAAGCGCTGGCAGTGGAAGGTGGTGCGCCGCGGCAGGGCCAAAATCGGTAAGCAGATCACCAGCATGAATGCCGTCCAGACATAAAAGCCCAGGTTGAAGGCCAGCGAGCGCAGCCACATCATGCCGGTGCCAGCGAGCCCGAGAGGCCGCCCAACCGGGCTTTGACGAGGCTGAACAAGTATTTGCTGAACTCGGTGGCCAAGAGCAGCGCCGTGCCCGGCCAGCGCCACCAGGTCTCGAGCTTGACGTGCTTGGGAAAAACCGGATGGGCGATCAGCCTGACCTCGGGCATGACCTGGCGAAACTCCAGCAGGCTGCGCGGCATGTGGTAACCGGCGGTGACCAGGCGCAGCGTCCGGATGGCGCCTCGGGCCACCCAGGCGGCCGTCTCGGTGGCGTTGCCGGCGGTGTTCTCGGCCACCTTGCCAAGCTCGACGCAGCATTCGAAGCGGGCCGGCGCCTCCGCCATCAGGCGCTTTATGTGCTCACGGCTGGTGCCACGGTGGACGCCCGAAATAAAAAGCTGTTTGGCCTTGCCGGCGTCGAGCAGGGCAAACCCGGCGGCCAGCCGGACAGTGCCTCCGGTCAGCACGACAATGCCGTCGCTGGGCTCATGCGGATCCTCGACCTGGCTCGGCAAATGGCCCGCGAACCATAGCAGACCGCCCAGCCAAACCAGGGCCAGGGCCAGGGCCAGGGCGGCCAGGGCGCGCGGCGCCTTCCTCAGGGCTCTTCCCCCAGCAGGGCCGCCACCGCCGGCGCCAACGATTCATGGATGCTGGTCGGCAGCACCTCTGGCGGCAGGCCGGCGGCCTGGGTCGCCGCGCCCTTGCCGGTGCGCACCAGATAGCGCTGGCAGCCGGCCCGGGCGGCAGCTTGCAGATCGCCCAGCGTGTCGCCGATCAGCGGCGTCCGGGCGGCCTCGGCCCGGAAGCGTTCCAGCGCCTCGCGCAGCATGCCCGGGCCCGGCTTGCGCCGCTCGCTGGCCTGCCAGGGCGCCTCGGGGCAGACGAAAATTTCGTCGAGCCTGGCGCCCCCCCGGGCCAGGTTTTCCCGCAGCCGCTGATGAATGCGTTCCAGCATGTCGGCCTCGATGATGCCCTGGCCGACGGCCGACTGATTGGTCACCAGGGCAACCACCAGACCCGCCCGGTTGAGCTTGGCCACGGCCTCGGCGGCGCCTTCGATCATCACCAGCTCATCGGGCGACTTGACGTAATCGTCGCGGTCCTGGTTGAGGACGCCGTCGCGATCGAGCAGCACCAGCCGGTTCACGGCATGCGCCTGAGCGCCCGCAGCACCGTGGTGCGGGCGGTGGTGGCGGCGATGGCGGCGGCACCCAGAGGTAACGTCGCCAGCGCCCCCCAAAGTGTTGCGTCGATTTCGAGATGGGGCAGCAGCGGCTGGGCGATTTCACCGGCCAGGCTCCACAACAGGGCAATCGTCAGAGCCGCCAGGATCAGCCCCAGCGTGCCGCCGCGCAGCGCCAGCGCCACGGCGTGGCCCTGGAACTGGCGGGCCACATAGGTATCGTGGGCACCGATCAGGTGCAGCACCTCGATCACTTCATGGTGCACCGCCAGGCCGGCGTTTGTGGCGAAGATCACCGTCGCGGCAGCCGCGGCGGCAATCAGCACGACCACCGCCAAGGCCACGAACTGGCTGGTTCGGGCCAGCCGCAGCAGCCCGCCCATCCAGATCTTGTGGTCGTCGACACGGCTGCCGGGAACGGCGGCGGCCAGGCTTTCGGCCAGCCTCCCCAAGTCGCCCGGCTCGGCCTGACGGCCCGCCTTGAGGGTTACGTCGATCAGGCGCGGCAGCGGCAGGTCGGCCGAGATATTGCCCCGGCCCAGCCAGGGCTCGACCAGGGCCACGATCTCGGTCCGTGACAGCACACGAACCCGGGCCACGGCGTTGCTGCGCTTGAGCACGGTTGTCGCGGTGGCCACCCTGGCGTTGGTCTCGGCGCCGCCGCCGGGGCCGGTGATGGCCGCCACCTGCACCGTCAAGGTGCCGCCGAGTGCCGAGCTCCAGCGCTCAATGGCACGATCGAGCAGCACCGCCCCGGTCAACGCCAAGGCCGCCATGTAAACCATCAAGGCGATTGTCCAGGGCAGAAACCTTCCGGAACCATCACGCTCCAGCGGCAGATCCCGGCGGCGGCGCAATACCACTCAGCCGTCCTCGCCGGCACCCAGCGGGCGGTCGCCGCGCTCGACCGTCAGCACGCCTTGATCGATGCGCAGGGTCGGGTGTTGAAAGCGTTCGATGAGATTTCGGTCATGGGTGGCGATGACTACCGTGGTGCCGATCTTGTTGAGCTCCTCGAACAGTCTCAGGATGCGCAGCCCCTGTTCCATGTCGACGCTGCCGGTGGGCTCGTCGGCGAGCAGCAGGCTGGGTCGGCCGATGACCGCCCGGGCGATGGCGACACGCTGCTTCTCGCCGTCCGAGAGCGTCGGCGGCCGGGCCTCCAGGTGGTGGCCCAGCCCCACCCAGGCCAGCAGCTCGGCCACGTATTCGTGGATCTTTTCCTCGCGGGCGCCGGCAATGCGTAGCGGCAGCGCCACGTTGTCCACCGCGGTCAGGTGATCGAGCAGCCGGAAATCCTGGAAGACCACGCCGATGCGCCGGCGCAGGTTGGGCAACTCCAGCCGGGGCATGGTGGCGAAATCGTGATTGAACATGGTGATCCGGCCTCGCGAAGGCCGTAGCGCCAGGTACATCAGCTTGAGCAGGGACGACTTGCCGGCACCGCTGGGACCGCTCAGGAAATGATAGGATCCACCTTCCAGATGAAAACTGATGTCGCGCAATATCTCGGGATCGCGCCCGTAACGCATTCCGACATTTTGGAAGCGAACCACCGCGCCTGCTCCTCACCCGCTTCGATTGCAGCGCCCTCGCCTGCCTTGTGATAGCTTGTGGTTTCTCGTGGCGCCTGGGGCCAAGAATCGCACAGCGCCGGTGCCGCAGTCCAGCACCCTGGCCAGCACGCTGCCAGCATCCCGGGCTGGTGCTTGCCTGGGTTGGGGCAAAAGGCTTATAACGGCTTAGTTTTTTGGGGGCAAACTGGGGCATGATTCTTACCTGTCCGTCGTGTAATACCCGGTACAATGTCAACCCGGACGCCCTGACGCCCAGCGGGCGCGTGGTTCGTTGTGCCAAATGCGGCCAGCAATGGATCGAGCAACCGCCGCGCGACATGCCGTTGAGCGTCGATATTCCGGCCGCCGCGCCACCGCCGCCACCGCCGCCACCGCCCTTGGCGGCCGCACCGCCGCCACCACCACCACCGCCGCCACCGGAACCGGCGCCGCCGCCTCTGGAACCGGAAGTGCCGCCGCCGCCGGACATCCCGCCGCCATCCGACATTCCTTCCGAGGGATCGTTTGCCCTGCCCGAAGACGAGGCCACCCAGGCCGACACGGCTGGCGAGGATGACAGCGATGGCGATGACGATGGCGATACCGATGTCAGCGTCGACATCGACAGTGGCACCGAAACATCGGCTGGCGAGGCCGAGGACGACTTCGACGTGCCCGACATCGAAAACATCGAGGACTTCGTCGCCCGGCCGCCAAGCCGGGCTCGCGGCGGCCGTGGCGCCGCCCGCCGGGGCGGCTTCAACGTTGCCGCGCTGATCGGCTGGTTGGCCCTGGTCCTGGTGATCGGTGGCATAGGCGGTGGCGGTTTTTTCGCCCGCGAGATGATCGTCGAGCTGTGGCCGCCGGCCAGCAAACTCTACGAGATGATCGGCCTGGGCCCGGCCCAGCCGGGCTTCGGCCTCGACCTCAAGGACATCGCTTCCTCCCAGGTGCTCGAGGGCGACACACCGATCCTCGTGGTCAAGGGCGTGATCATCAACCTAACCGAAGATGTCCAAATCATTCCCAAGCTGCGCGGTGCGCTCTTGGATGCCGGCCGCCGGGAAATCTTCACCTGGACCTTCAGCACCGAAAGCAACCAGCTCGAACCCGGTGCCGAGACCGACTTCAGCACCCGGGTGCCCAACCCGCCGGCCGAGGCGCGCGGACTATCGGTGACCTTCTCCGTGACGGAAGGCTGAGCCCTTGCTTGCAGCAGCGGGATGAACCCGTGGTGAAAACGAATGCCGGCATCAATGAGCTGTTCGGCGAAGCCGAGATCGCGGCGCGGGTGCAGGCCCTGGGCTCTGAGATCGCCGCCGACATCGGCCCCGACATACTGCTCGTCGCCGTGCTCAAGGGCAGCTTCGTCTTTACCGCCGACCTGATGCGGGCACTTTATCGTGCCCAGGTGCGGCCGCAGGTCGATTTCATGCAGCTCTCGAGCTATGGCAGCGCCAGCCAATCCAAGGGTCGGGTGGAAGTGGTGCGCGACGTCGGCGATACCATCGAAGGCCGCACCGTGCTGCTGGTCGACGATATCCTCGAATCGGGCCGCACCCTTGCCTTTGCCAAGCAGAACCTGATCGCGCGCGGGGCCAGCGAGGTCAGGCTCTGCGTGCTGCTCGACAAGCAGCACAAAAGGGTGGCCGGGATCGAGGCCGATTTCGTCGGCTTTGGCTGCCCCGACCGCTTCGTCGTCGGCTACGGCCTCGACTACGCCCACTATCATCGCGAGCTGCCCTTCATCGGCGTCATCGAGGGCGAGTAAGCCCCTTGGCGGCGAAGCTGGAAGAAGCGCTCGGCAACCACGTTCGGGTGCTCTGCCAGGAGATCGGCCCGCGCTCGGTGCTCGAAGGCGACGGCCTCGACCGGGCGCGGGACTATGTCGCGGCAAGCTTCACCGAGGCCGGCTTCGAGGTCGAGGAGCAGGCCTATGACTATCGCGGCCGTCGCGTCGCCAACCTGATCGCCCGGCCACCGGGACAGGGCGGGGGCGACACCGTCATCATCGGCGCCCACTACGACACCGTGCCCGCCAGCCCCGGCGCCGACGACAACGCCAGTGCCGTGGCTGTCTTGCTCGAGACGGCCCGGCGCCTGGTGCGGCCGCCCTGCCCCTTGACCTTCATCGCCTTCACCCTTGAGGAGCCGCCGGCCCATACCAGCCGCTGGCAGGGCAGCCGGGCCTATCTGCGCGCCATCGGACGCCAGGGACGGCGGGCTGTGAAAGCCGCCATCGTGCTGGAAATGGTGGGCTTCACGGCGCCCCGGCAGAACTATCCCTGGGCCGTGCGCTGGCTCGGCTATCCGGCCGAGGGCAATTTCATCGGCTTGATCGGCGACGGCCGCTCGCGGGCCCTGGTGCGCTCGGTCGAACAGGGCTTTCGCAAGAACCCCGGCCTACCGGTAGAGACGCTGTGCGTGCCGTTGCGCGGCTGGCTGCTGCCGGCCACCCGGCTCAGCGATCATGCCAGCTTCTGGGACCGCGGCATTCCGGCATTGATGGTCTGCGACACGGCCTTTTTCCGCAATCCCCACTACCATTTGCCCAGCGACCGGCCGGAAACCCTGGATTTCGAGTTTATGGCCGAACTGGTGCGTAGCCTGGAGCTGGCTGTGGCCGAGCTGGCTTGAACCGCCGGTATCAGAACCTTTTCAGCAGCCTGTCGATGTAGTCGCGCTCGAGCTGCGGGCGTTGGCGCTGGCCGGCCCGGCGGTGCAGCTCGTCGAGGATTTCGCGGGCGCGCTGCATGGCGGCTTTGTCGGGAATCTTGACGTAGTTGCCGATGTCGGTGCCGTCGCCGGGCAGTGGCCGACCCAAGGGATCGACGTTGCCCCGGCCCAGCCGTCTGGGCTGGCCGGGCCGGCCCGGGGTGCGGCCCATCTGGCCCATCATCTGGCGCATCAACGATCCGGCGCCCTGGCGCAACTGGTCCAGGGCCTCGCCCTGGGGGCCGACGGCGGCGCCCGGGTTGCCGCCTTCCAGGGCCTGGCGAGCCCCCTTCATCGAGCGCTCGGCCCGGCCCAGTGCTTCGGGGATACCACCTCTGCCTTCGCCCAGGCGGCGCATGATGTCGCCCAGCGCCCGGCGCAGCGCCTCCTGGGCGGCACTGCCCTGGCGGCCATCGGGCAGTCTGAGCTCACCCCGGCGGCCCTGCTGGTGGGCCCGGAAGGTCTGGTCGAGGAGTTTCTGCTGGCGCCGCATCAGATCGCCAAGGTCGCGCATCAGGCGTTGACCGCGACCGTTCCGTTGGGGCTGGCCGGTCATGACGCTGGAGCGCAGGTTTTGCAGCAGGTTCTTGAGCTGCGACAACAACTCGCGGGCGGCCTGGCGCGCCCCCATGCGGTTGAGATCGCGTATGCGCTCCATGATGCGGGACAGATCCTGGCGATCGATCATCATCATGTCGGGATCGAAGGGTTGCGGCCGGGCGCCCTCTTTGGCCTGGCGCCGCGCCATCTCGGTGAGCGCTTCGAGGTACTTGTCCAGCGCCGCCTGGAGCTCTTGCAAAAGGCGCTCGATCTCGGCCTCGTCGGCGTCGCGCGCGAGCGCTTCGGCCAAAGCCTCCTCGGCCTTCCTCAACTCACGCTCGGCCAGTGAAAATTCGCCGTCCTCGATGCGCAATGCCGTGTCCCAGAGAATGTCCTGGACCTCCCCGATGGCTTCGACGCTGGGGTCGTGCAAGAGCCGGCTGGCGGCGCTGCGCATGCCCAGGAAGGCCACCGCGTCGTCGTGATATTTCTCCGGGAAGGAGGCGATGGCGACCAGCGCCCGGGCGATCGTGCGGCGGGCTTCGGGTTCGCTGGTGAGACGCTTGCGCTCCTTGATCAGGGTCCGGGCCACGGGGTGGTTGAACTGCCTCTCCGGCAGCACCATGGTGATTTTCTTGCTCAAGCCGGTCTGGCCCAGGCTGTCCCGGGCAGCCAGCCGCAGCACCACTTCGAAGCCGGCCCAGGGGTGTGGCGTGAGGTCTTTCTGGCTGCTGCCTTTGGCCTGGCGTGGCCGCAGCGAGGGCAGCGCCAGCTCGATTTCTTCGGTCTGCTCGGTCTGCATGGTGGTTGTGGCATCACCGCCTTGGCGCCACATCTGCAGGCTCAGGCTCTCGATGCCGTAGTCGTCGCTGGCCTCGAAGGGCAGCTTAAGGGCAGCCCGTGGGCTGGCCGTGGGCTGGCCCCCAAAGGCGACGCTCGGCGGCCGGTCCGGCGTCACCGCGATAGGCCAACGGCCAAGCACGCGTTGCTCCTGGAGGACGGCGATTTCGCTGCCCGTCTCGATGCTCGTCTCGATCTGGTGGTTGTCCGCATCGATGCTCTCGAAGGGCATGCTGGCGGCGTCGAGGCGCAGTTCCGGCCGGCCTTTGCCGCTGACCCGGGCCAACAGCGTGCTGCCCCGGGGGATGGCCAGTACGGCCGGAATGTCTTGCGCCATGGTTTGACCGGCGCCGCTCAGCACCAGGGGGGCGACGCCAGTGTAGGCCGGCGGCGTGATCCAGGCTTCCAGCAGGCTGGGGCTGGCTCCAGCGAGGGCGAATTCGGGGCTGAGCGCGCGGGCCACACGGTTGCCCCAGTCGCCGCCCGCGCCAGCCAGGCCGATGAACAGGCCAAGCCCCAGCACGGCCCGCAATCCCCAGGGGTCGCGGCGCGCCAGGCCGGCCCGCGGCCAACCCACACGCAAACCCCGGATGGCGGCGATGGTGCGGCTCTGGTGCAGGCGCCAGAGCGATCGGGCACCAGCGTCGCCGGCGCCGCCGCCGATGTCGTCGCGCAATGTCGAGAGCGGCCGGTGAACGAAAGCGCTGGCCTTCTCCAACCGCCGTTCCGCCGCCGCCCGGTCGGGCAGCCGCAGCCCCCTCAAACCCAGCACCAAGGCCAGGACGAGGGCCATGCCAAAGAGGGCCAGCGCCACCACATGGGGCCAGCCCGGCAGCCAGCGCCAGAACTCCAGTAGCGCCAGCACCAGGAACAGCAGCACCACGGCCAAAGCCGGCCACAACGCCGGCCACAGGCTTTCCCAGAATAGCGCAGCCTTTGCCATTCCCTGGCGCCAGGCCAGGGCACGCAGGACGGAGCGGCGAAGCGCCGCCGGCTCTACCGTGCCGCCGTCGCCGCTCATCAGGAGCCCCCGCCAGGCTCGGTCTGCAGCCAGTCGGGCAGGCGGTCGGTGGCCAGCAGCTCGGCCAGCGTCTGGCGCGGCCGCACCACGGCGAACTGCTCGCCGTTGACCAGCACCTCGGCGACCTGGGGCCGTCCGTTGTATGTCGAGGCCATCACCGCACCATAGGCGCCGGCACTGCGGATGGCGAGGAGATCACCGGTGACCAGGGGCGGCAGCACGACGTCGCGGGCCAGGGTGTCGCTGGTCTCGCAGATCGGGCCGACGATGTCGACGGGCTGGCCGGCCGAGGCCTCCTGCGCCTGGCGCACCGGCACCACCTGGTGGCGGGCGTCATAAAGGCTGGGCCGCATGAAGTCGTTCATGGCGCTGTCGACGATGACGAAGCGCCGCCCGGCGTTTTCCTTGAGATAGATCACCCGGGTCACCAGCACGCCAGCGTTGCCCACGATGACCCGGCCCGGCTCCAGCACCAGGCGGCAGCGCGCGGGTGCCGTCAGGCGTTTGACCAGGGCGCCGTACTGGGCCGGCGAGGGCACTTCTTCCTGGCCGTAGGGGATGCCCAGGCCGCCGCCCAAGTCGAGCCGGCGGATGTCGTGGCCGTCGCTCTGCAACGCCTCGACGGCCATGACCAGGAAAGTGAAGGCTTTTTCGAAGGGCCCGAGCTCGGTGATCTGCGAGCCGATGTGCATGGCGGCACCGACCACTTCGAGGCCGGGCAACCCTGCTGCCCGGGCGTAGATCTCGCGGGCCTCGGGCCAGGCGATACCGAACTTGTTCTCGGCCTTGCCGGTGGTGATCTTGGCGTGGGTGGCGGCATCGACGTCAGGGTTGAGACGCAGCGCAATGCGAGCGCGCGAACCGGCCGCTGCGGCCAGCCCCGACAGCGTCTCGAGCTCGGCCGCCGATTCGACGTTGAACTGGCCGATACCTGCGTCCAAGGCCGCACTGAGCTCGCTGGGCCGCTTGCCGACGCCGGAAAAGACGATGCGCTCGGGCCTCACGCCGGCGGCCAGGGCCTGGCGCATCTCGCCCTCGGAGACCACGTCGGCACCGGCGCCGAGCCGGGCCAGGGTGCGGATCACGGCGAGGTTCGAGTTGGCCTTGACGGCATAGCAGAACTCGGCCTCGACATCGGCAAAGGCCCCGGCGAAGACCCGGTAGTGGTGCTCCAGCGTGGCCGTTGAATAGCAATAGAACGGCGTATCCACGGCCGCGGCAATGCGGCGCAGCGCCACCCCTTCGGCGCAGAGCTCGGAATCGTGATAGTCGAAGTGGTCCATGCTATTGCCGCTTCTTCTTCGCCTCCTCCTCGGCTTGCTCTCCCGGCGGCGCCTCCAACGGTCCCTTCTTGCCGCAGGCCGCCAGCGGGCCGGCCAGCGCCAGGGCCAGGGCCAGCAGCGCTAAACTTCCCGCCAGCCTCACGGTGCTTCCTCCGCCAGCTGCCGGCGCGCCGCCGCCACGGCCTGGCGCACCCGCTCAGGCGCCGTGCCGCCGGCACTCGAGCGCCCGGCCAGGGCACGGGCCGGATCGAGCACGGCGTAAACCTCGTTGCCGAGCGCCGGGGCCACGGCCCGCAGATCCTCGAGCGCCAACCGATCCAGAGTGACGCCCCGGTCCTCGGCCAGGCGAACGATCCGGCCGGTCACCTCGTGGGCCTCGCGAAAGGGCATGTCGGCGTTCTGCACCAGCCAGTCGGCGAGGTCGGTGGCGGTGCTGAAGCCGGCGCCCGCGGCCACCGCCATGGCGCCCTCGTTGAGCTTCATCCGGGCCACCATGCCGGTCATCGCCGCCAGGCCGAGCGCCACGCTGTCGGAGGCGTCGAAGACCGGCTCCTTGTCCTCCTGCAGATCCTTGGCGTAGCAGAGCGGCAACCCCTTGAGGGTGGCCAGCAGGCCGCTAAGCGCGCCGATCACCCGGCCCGCCTTGGCCCGCACCAATTCGGCGGCGTCGGGGTTCTTCTTCTGCGGCATGATGGAGGAGCCGGTCGAGAGCTCGTCGGGCAGCGCGACGAAGCCGAATTGGGGGCTGGCCCAGAGCACGATCTCCTCGCCCAGGCGAGAGAGGTGCACCGCCATCAGCGCCAGCGCCGCCAGGTATTCCAGGGCAAAGTCGCGGTCCGAAACGGCGTCCATGGAATTGGCCGCGGGCTTGGCGAAGCCGAGCTCGCGGGCTGTCATATCGCGGTCGATGGCGAACGAGGTGCCGGCCAGGGCAGCGGCGCCCAGCGGGCATTCGTTGAGCCGCCGGCGGCAGTCGGCCAGGCGTCCGCGGTCGCGCCCGAACATCTCGAAATAGGCCATCATATGGTGGCCGAAGGTTACCGGCTGGGCCGTCTGCAGGTGGGTAAACCCCGGCATGATAGTGTCGGCGTGTTCGTCGGCACGCTCCACCAGGGCGCCTTGCAGGCCATGGAGTGCCTGGTCCAGATCGTCGCAGGCCTGGCGCACCCAGAGCTTGAGGTCGGTAGCCACCTGATCGTTGCGCGAGCGCGCCGTATGCAGCCGCCCGGCCGCCGGACCGACGATTTCGAGCAACCGGGCCTCGATGTTGAGATGCACGTCCTCCAGCTGGCGCTTGAAATCGAAGCTGCCGGCGGCGATTTCCCCGGCCACCTGGTCGAGACCATCGAGGATGGCCCGGCCGTCGGCCTGGGAAACGATGCCCTGGGCCACCAGCATGCGGCAATGCGCTTTCGAGCCCTCGATGTCCTGGTCGGCCAGCCGTTGATCGAAATCGACCGAGGCGTTGATGGCCTCCATCACGGCCGCCGGCCCGGCCGCAAAGCGCCCGCCCCAGAGGGGGTTCGCTTGGCCTTGGGGGTTCTGCTGCTTCGACCGCTTGGGCATGACGTGACTCCACTGGCGCGATGCGCCGGATCGACTATGTTATTCGTAACGGCGAAAGCTTAACGAAGATCGGCCCTCGACCCATGGCTCTCAGGCACCCCTTCAACACTGCGACCTGGCTCCTGGCGATTGTGTTCGTCGTTGGCCTGGTGGCATTTGCCGCTGTTGTCCTTGTTGCCCCTGTGGCGTCAGCGTCCGAATCGGGCGCCCCGCCGTCCCCGGCGCGCGGCAAGATGCGGAACTTTACCCTTTTGCCCGAAGCCAAGCCAGTGCCGGAGATCGCCTTCATCGACACCATGGGCCAGCCCCATTCGCTGCGGGAATTCGAGGGCCGCGTGGTGTTGCTTAATTTCTGGGCCACCTGGTGCGCGCCGTGCCGGCGCGAGATGCCGGCGCTGGATCGCCTTCAGGCCAAGCTTGGAGGCGAGGATTTTTCTGTCCTGGCGCTGAGCCAGGATCGCAAGGGCCCGGCCGTGGTCAGCGCCTTCCTACAGGAGATCGGCGTCGGCAACCTGGCCGTCTACGTCGATCCCACCAGCCGTTCGGCCCGCGCCTTCGGCGCCTACGGCCTGCCGGCGACGGTGCTGCTGGATCGCCAGGGCCGGGCGCTGGGCCGCATGGTCGGCCCGGCGGAATGGGATTCAGACGATGCCATCGCGCTCTTCCGCCACTTCATCGGCGGCGGATCCTAAGAGATATTCCTCAGCGCGTCGGCGTCGGCACGTCGGTGGTGTAGTCGTAGAATCCGCGGCCTGATTTGCGCCCGACCCAGCCGGCTTCGACGTACTTCACGAGCAATGGGCAGGGCCGGTATTTGGTGTCGGCCAGGCCCTCGTAGAGCACCTGCATGATAGCCAGGCAGACGTCGAGGCCGATGAAGTCGGCGAGCTGCAAGGGCCCCATGGGGTGGTTGGCACCGAGCCGCATCGAGGTGTCGATGGCCTCGACCGAACCGACGCCTTCGTAAAGCGTGTAGATGGCCTCGTTGATCATGGGCAGCAGGATGCGGTTGACCATGAAGGCCGGGAAGTCCTCGGCGTTGGCCGGCGTCTTGCCCAGCTTGATGGCAACCTCGTGCACCACGCGGTAGGTGCTTTCGTCGGTGGTGATGCCGCGGATCAGCTCGACCAGCTTCATCATCGGCACCGGGTTCATGAAATGCATGCCGACGAACTGGCCGGGGCGGTCGGTGCCGGCGGCCAGGCGGGTTATCGATATCGACGAGGTGTTGGTGGCGATCAGGGCCTCGGGCTTGAGCACCGGACAGAGCTCATCGAGAATGCCGCGCTTGACCTTCTCGTCCTCGGCCGCCGATTCGATGATCAGGTCGGCATCGCCCATATCCTTCAACTCGGCCACCAGCGCGATGCGGCCCAGCGCGGAAGTGCGGTCGTCGTCGCTGATGACGTTGCGCCCGACCTGGCGGTCCATATTGCGCTCGATGATGGCCAGGCCCTTTTCGGCGGCCTCCATGGTGAGGTCGCTGAGCACCACGTCGTAGCCCGAGAGGGCGCAGACGTGGGCGATGCCGTTGCCCATCTGGCCGGCGCCGATGATGCCGATTTTGCGGATCTCGTTACTCATTTACTTATCTCGTTGTGTCGGCCCGGCCACCCGGGCGGTTTCCATCAAACACTAAAGCCCGGCCTTGGCCAGTTCCTCGTCGAGTTCCGGCAGGGCCTTGAAGAGGTCGGCCACCAGGCCGAAATCGGCGACCTGGAAGATCGGCGCCTCCTCGTCCTTGTTGATGGCGACGATGACCTTCGAATCCTTCATGCCGGCGAGATGCTGGATGGCGCCGGAGATGCCGACCGCGATGTAGAGGTCGGGAGCCACGATCTTGCCGGTCTGGCCGACCTGATAGTCGTTGGGCACGAAGCCGGCATCGACGGCGGCGCGCGAGGCGCCGACGGCGGCCCCCAGCTTGTCGGCCACGGCCTCGATCAAGTGGAAATTGTCGCCGCTCTGCATGCCACGGCCGCCCGAGACGACGACTTGGGCCGAGGTCAGCTCGGGCCGTTCGGATTTCGATAACGCCCGGCCGACGAAGCTCGAGTTGCCCGGGTTTTCGGCCGCCGCGACGCTCTCGACGGCGGCCGATCCGCCCTCGGCCGGGGCCGCCGCGAAGCCCGTGGTGCGCACCGTGATCATTTTGATGGCATCGCTCGACTGCACCGTTTCCATGGCGTTGCCGGCGTAGATCGGGCGCACGTAGGTGTCGGCCGAGACGACCTCGACGATCTCCGAGATCTGGGCCACGTCCATGAGCGCCGCGGCCCGCGGCATGAGGTTCTTGCCGAAGGTGTTGCCGGCCGCCAGCACAGCGTCGTAGCCGCCGGCCAGGCTGACGACCAGCGTCGCCAGGCTTTCGGCCAGGGGATTTTCGTAAATCCCGTCGTCGGCCGACAGCACCTTGGTGACGCCGGCGATCTTGGCCGCCGCTTCGGCGGCGGCGGCCGAGCCGGCCACCAGCATGTGCACCTCGCCGCCCAGTTGGCCGGCCGCGGTGACGGTGTTGAGCACGGCGTCGCGCAAAGCGCCGCCTTCGTGTTCGGCTACTACCAGCGCGGTCATCAGATTACTCCTGCCTCGTCACGCAATTTCTCGACCAGCTCGGCCACGCTCTCGACGATGACGCCGGCCTGGCGCGTCGGCGGCTCCTCGACCTTGAGCACACGCAGGCGGGGCGCGATGTCGACGCCCAACTCCTCAGGCGTCTTCTCGTCGATCGGTTTCTTCTTGGCCTTCATGATGTTGGGCAGGCTGGCGTAACGGGGCTCGTTCAGCCTGAGATCGGTGGTCACGACGCAGGGCAGGTCGACGGCGATGTTTTCGAGGCCGCCATCGACCTCACGGGTGATGTTGGCCTTGCCGTCAGCGATCTCGATCTTCGAGGCGAAGGTGGCCTGGGGCCAGCCGGCCAGGGCCGCCAGCATCTGGCCGCACTGGTTGGCGTCATCGTCGATGGCCTGCTTGCCCAGGATGACCAGGCCGGGGGCCTCTTGGTCGACCACCGCCTTGAGCAGCTTGGCCACGGCCAGGGGCTGCAACTCCTCGTCGCTCTTGACCAGGATGCCGCGGTCGGCGCCCATGGCCAGGGCCGTGCGGATGGTTTCCTGGCACTGTTGGACGCCGAGGCTGACAGCCACCACCTCGTCGGCCGTGCCGGCCTCGCGCAGGCGTAGCGCCTCCTCGACGCTGATTTCGTCAAAGGGGTTCATCGACATCTTGACGTTGGCCGTCTCGACGCCGGTGTTGTCGCCTTTGACCCGGACTTTGACGTTGTAATCGATGACGCGCTTGACCGCGACGAGCACCTTCATCAGCGTAAGACTCCAGAGCAAAAGGGAAAAGGGCAAGGGCCGACAACACGGCCGAAAAACCGCCTGGGCCAGCCTATTTCGCAGTGCAGCATAAGACCACGGTGGGGGACTGTCAACGAGCTCCAGGGCACCCAGGGAGGCCCGCCCACGGGGCTACCTGCAGAGGATCCGGGCGGCACTTTGGGGCGGCGATCGGGGATGACGGCACGGGCCTCAATTGCTAACGTCGGCGGACCATGACCGAGCAGCCGGCCGCCCACCCTGCCAAACCCGCCCAGCCCGACAAGAGGCAAAGGGTGCGGGCGCTGTTCGATGACGTGGCGGAGCGCTACGACCTCATGAACACCGTGCTCGGCGGCGGCGTTCATCATCTCTGGGCCAGCTCGATGATGGATTGGCTGGCACCACGCCCGGGCATGCGGCTGCTTGACGTGGCCGGCGGCACCGGCGATATCGCCAACCGTTTCCTCAAGCGGCTGGGCGGCACAGGCACGGCGGTGGTCTGCGACATCAACCAGCGCATGCTCGAGGTGGGCCGCGACCGCGCGTTCAACCGCAATCAGGTGCGCGGCCTCAGTTGGCTCTGTGGCAATGCCGAGGCGCTGCCCATAGCGGACGGCTTTGCCGACGCCTACACCATCGCCTACGGCCTGAGGAACGTCAGCAACCTAGACGCCGCCCTGGCCGAGGCGCGGCGGGTGCTGCGCCCGGGCGGCCGCTTTCTCTGCCTCGATTTCAGCTCCGTCGTGCTGCCGCTGCTGGAGAACCCCCACAAGGTCTATCTCGATCGCTTGCTGCCACGCGCGGCCAGGCTTTTCGACGTGCCTGGATCGGACTATCTGGCCGAGAGCATCCGCCAGTTTCCCGACCAGGCGACACTGGCCAAGGCCATCACCCGGGCCGGCCTGGGGCGCGTCAAGCACCGCAACCTGCTGGGCGGTGTGGCGGCCCTGCATTCGGCCTGGCGCATTTAGGCAGGCCTTACCTGCGCCAGCCACTCGGCGATGCGCCACCAAAGCTGAGGACAGTCGCGCAGGTGGCCGAAGTGGCCGACGCTTTGGCGGCCAACCTCGTCGGGTTGCAGATGCCAGCGGGTTAGCTCGGCCGACCGGAGCCGCACACAGAATCCGTCGACGGCGCGCTTGGGGCCGAAGTTGCGGTCGTCACTGAACGAGATCGACAACACCGGCAGCGCCACCCGGGCCAGCAGCCCGTCGACATCATCGCCGCTGGGGCTCCGGTATCGGCCCGTGGTGCCCCAGCGTGCCCAGTCGATCACCAGTTGGCGGGCGATGGGGCTGCCCCAGCCCAGGCGCTGCCCGGGAAAGTAGCCCAACAACCGGGCCAGCGTCGCAAAGGCCACGAAGTTGCCCCAGACCAGCCAGCCCACCGGTCGCGGCCAATGTCGGTAATGGACGTGCGAGGTGGTCAGCAGCACCAGGCCATCGACGCCTTCGGGCGCCAGGCCGGCATAAAGCGCGCTGACCATGCCGCCCAGACTGTGGCCCAGCAGCACCAGCGGCCGGCCGGGATAGCGCTCGCGGGCCCAATTCGTGACCGCGGGCCAGTCCCGTTCGAGAAAAGCGTCGAGGCCGTAATCGATACGCCGCGAGGGCGCCGGCCCGCTTTGGCCGACGCCGCGGGGATCGACGGTGACGGCAACGCAGCCCTCGGCCGCCAGCGCCGCCGCCGCTTCACCGTAGATCCGCGCCGGCGCTCCCATGGCCGGAAAGACCAACAGGACCGGCAGATCCGTTTTTGCGCTGGGCTCGAAGGCCGTGACCGCCAAACACCAGCCGTCGGCCGTTTCAATAGTGTGGCTGATTTCAGTCAGGTTCCGAACGCCGTCTTCAGGGCCTGGCCGCCTTCGGCCAAGGCTTGGCCTGCCGCGTCGAGCAGGCCCGGCATGGAAATGAAGCCGTGCAGCATGCCGGGATAGTGGGAAAGCCGGGCATCGTTGCCGGCCGCCTGCAGCTTTTCGGCGTAGGCACGGCCCTCGTCCTTGAGGGGATCGTAGCCGGCCGTCACCAGCAGCACCGGCGGCAGCCCGCTCAGGTCTTCGGCATAGAGCAGCGAGGCGCGGGGGTCGCGGTCGTCACCGCCGGCGCTAAAGTAATGTTTCATGAAATAGTCGATCAGATCGCTGGTCAGCCGGTAGCCCTCACCCAGTTCGCGGTGCGAAGCGAAACTGCAGGTCTTGTCGGTGCCGGGGTAATAGAGCAATTGGAAACAAAGCCCGGGGCCGCCTTCGTCGCGGGCCCGGATGGCCGTGACAGTGGCGAGATCGGCGCCGGCGCTGTCGCCGCCGATGGCGATGCGCCCGGCATCGCCGCCCAGGCGGGCGGCATTTTCGGCGATCCAAGCGGTGGCCGCCCAGACGTCCTCGCCGGGTTCGGGAAAGGGGTGCTCGGGCGCCATGACGTAGTCGACCGAAATCACCAGGCAATCGCCCTCCTGGGCCAGGAAACGGCAAGGCACGTCGTGGCTCTGGCGGCTGCCGATGACGTAGCCGCCACCGTGCAGGTAGATCAAAACGGGCTCCGGCCCCTGGGCCGGGCGCGGGCGGTAGAGCCGGAGCGGGATGGCGCCGAAAGGGCCGGCGGCCTCGAGCTCCTCGACGGCGTGCATCTCGGGGCCCCGGCCGGCCACCAGCTTGACCATCTCCTCGTATTCGCGCCGGGCCTCGACCGGGCTCAGCGTCTCGAGCGGCGGCCGCCTGCTCTTGGCCGCCATGTCGAGCACCAGTTGCGCCTGCGGATCGAGTGTCATGCCTGCATCGCCCCCTCTTGCCCTGGCCAAGAACCGGCATCCTTTCGCAAACCTTCGGGACTGTCCAGGACCGCACGGCGGCTGGTATTTGGCGGCGCCTCGTATTACATGGTTGGGCGCAACGAGGCGCCCATGATACCGCTGCACGACGACAACCCGACCGAGATCCGGCCCTACGTCACCTGGGCCCTGATCGCCATCTGCGTTCTGGTCTTTCTGTGGCAACAGACGCCGGGCAACGGGGGCGTGGTTTTGAGCCTCGGTTTCATTCCCGCCGTGCTCTTGGGCAAGGCCGAGCTCTCGCCCGAACTGGTCATGGTGCCGGCGGCACTGACGCCCGTCACCTCCATGTTCCTGCACGGCGGCTGGATGCATCTGATCGGCAACATGCTCTACCTCTGGATCTTCGGCAACAACGTCGAGGACGCCATGGGGCACGGCCGTTTTATCGCCTTCTACGCGGTCTGCGGACTGGCCGCGGCGGCGGCCCAGGCGGCCCTGGACCCGGCCTCGCGGATTCCCATGATCGGCGCCTCGGGCGCCATCGCCGGCGTGCTGGGGGCCTATGCGCTGCTCTATCCCAGGGCCAAGGTGCTGGTGCTGATCCCCATCTTCGTCATTTTCACCACCGTGCGCCTGCCGGCGCTGTGGGTGCTGGGTGGCTGGTTCGTGCTGCAACTGATCAACGGCGCCCTGGCCGATCCGGCCGGCGGTGGCGTCGCCTGGTGGGCCCATATCGGCGGCTTCGCGGCCGGGCTGGCGCTGATCTGGCTCTTTAAGCGCAAGGATATCAAGCTGCTGACCGCCCGGGCCCGTTCGCCCAGCGGTCTCACTGTGGTGCGCGGCCGGCCCCGGCCCCGTCGGACCAGCCAGCATGTGCCCACCGTTAGCCGCCCGCGGCGCGGACCCTGGGGCCGATCCTAGTCCATCGGCTTTTGGGCAGCTATTCTCTGCACCACGGCCGGCCAGGGCTCGGTCACTTCACCCTGTTCGTAGGCCAGGACCGTGAGATCGCCAGCCAAATCCAGAAGCTCGCCGGGCCGCAGCAGGTGGTCGGGGTTGCGCGGCCGGCCGAAGCGCTCGTTGCCTTGGGCGAAGGTTTCGTAGATCAGCAAGCCGCTGGTGGCGAGAGCAGCCAGCAGCTCCGGGAACAGTGGCCGGAAGAGGTAGTTCGTCACCACGACGGCGGCATAGGTTTGGCCAACCAGAGGCCAGGGCCGGCCGTCCTCGAGGTCATGCTCATGCCGGGTGAGGGTCTCCGCCGGCGTCAGTCCCGAAAGGTCGCGGTCGATGGCCGTGACGGCGTGGCCGCGCTTCAGGAAAAGCCGGCTGTGGCGACCGCCGCCGGCCGCCAAGTCGAGCACCGGGCCGCCCGCAGGCACCAGCGGGGCGAATCTCTCGACCCACTGCGAGGGCTGCTGGTCGAGGCCGCGATGCCCCGGGGTTTCGCCTTTCTCTTGCTCTTCGCTCGTGGCCATGCCATCTATTTCGCAGCGCAACCGCAGGAATCGTCCAACAATCCCTATGATCGTCTACGATCTCAAATGCTGCAACGACCATGTCTTCGAGGCCTGGTTTCGCGACAGCGCCAGCTGCCAGGCCCAGACCAGGGCCGGCAAGGTGGATTGTCCGGTGTGCGGCGAGAGCAAGGTCGAGAAGGCGCCCATGGCGCCCAACGTGGCGGTGCAGAAGGAAAGCACGGGCCGGGAACTGGCGGCCCGGGCGGCGGCGTTGGAGGTGCTGGGCGAGATGCGCCATCAGGTCGAGCAGAACTGCGACTACGTCGGCCCCGAGTTCGCCGAGGAGGCCCGCAAGATCCACCACGGCGAGGTCGACCAGCGCAATATCTATGGCGAGGCGACGCCCGAAGAGGCCAGCGAGCTCAGCGAGGAAGGCGTCGAATTCAAGCAGGTCCCCTGGGTCGAAACCGCGGATAACTGAGAAATGCGGGCTAGCGATCGCGCTTGGTGGCAAAAGCCAGATAGTTGACGGACAAATCCCGGCCCAGGCGCCAGGCGTCGGTCAGCGGGTGGTAGACCACGCCCGAGAGGTCGCTAAGCTCGAGGCCGGCGGGCCTGAGCTGGCGGGCCAGTTCCGAGGGTTTGACGAAGCGGTCCCACTGGTGGGTGCCGCGCGGCACCCAGCCCAGCAGGTATTCGGCGGCCACCACGGCCATGGCCCAGGACTTCATGGTGCGGTTCAGCGTCGCCCCGATAAAGGCGCCGCCCGGCGCCACCAGCCTGCCGATGGCGGTCATGAAGGCGCCCAGGTCGGCCACGTGCTCGATCACCTCCAGGGCCAGCACGGCATCGAACTGCTCGCCGCCGGCCGCCAGTTCCTCGGCGCTGGCCTGGCGGTAGTCGATGTCGAGGCCGGCGGCTTGGGCGTGGTGCCGCGCCACGCCGACGGCCTCGGCGCCGGCGTCCAGGCCCACGACTTCGGCCCCCAGGCGGCACAGCGGCTCGGCGAAGATGCCCCCGCCGCAGCCCACGTCGAGCAATCTCAGGCCGGCCAGCGGCTTGAGCTCGGAGGCCCCCTTCAGCTTTGCCGCGAAATGATCGGCCAGGCGATCCCGGCTATAGGCCAGACGCACCGGATTGAGGCGGTGCAGCGCCTTCAGCTCACCTTCCGGGTCCCACCATTGGTCGGCCAGGGCGGCGAAACGAGCCACTTCGTCGGCGTCTATCGAAGGCGCGGGGGAAGCTTTGGATTGGCGCATCGTACAGTTGCCTTGGCCGGGAGGTAAAGAGTATGTATAGCCGCCCTTGAGGGGGTGGGAAACCACCGCGAACGAGAACAGCTTAACTTCGGGAACTATCGCGTATGTCGCGTTTGGTGATGAAATTCGGCGGCACCTCGGTGGCCGACATCGGCCGCATCCACGAGGCGGCGCGCCGCGTCAGAGCCGAATCCGAGGCCGGCCACGAGATCGCCGTGGTGGTCTCGGCCATGGCCGGCACCACCGATCAGTTGATCAACTGGACGGCGGACGTGGCCAGCCTGCACGATGCCCGCGAGTTCGACGTCGTGGTCTCGACCGGTGAACAGATCACCAGCGGCCTGATGGCCATGGCGTTGCAGGACCTGGGCCTGGCGGCGCGCTCATGGCTGGCCTGGCAGCTGCCGGTGCGCACCGACAACGTGCACGGCGGCGCCCGCATACTCGATATCGAGGCGGCCGAGGTCGGCGCCCGCATGGCCAAGGGCGAGGTGGCGGTGATGGCCGGCTATCAGGGCCTGGCACCGGACAACCGCCTGACCACCATCGGCCGGGGCGGCACCGACACCTCCGCGGTGGCCCTGGCGGCGGCGCTGGGGGCCGATCGCTGCGACATCTATACCGACGTGGACGGCGTCTTCACGGCCGACCCGCGCATCGTCGCCAAGGCCCGCAAGCTGGACAAGATCACCTACGAGGAAATGCTCGAAATGGCCTCGCAGGGCGCCAAGGTCCTGCAAACCCGCGCCGTCGTCATGGCCATGAACCACCGCGTGCGGGTACAGGTCCTGTCGAGCTTCAGCGCCACCCCCGGAACCCTGGTCGTAGATGAGGATGAGATCGTGGAACAGCAAATCGTCAGTGGCATCGCCTATTCCCGCGACGAAGCCAAAATTACGCTGCGCCGGGTGGCCGACCGCCCCGGCGTCGCCGCCGCCATTTTCGGCCCCCTGGCCGAGGCCAGCATCAACGTCGACATGATCGTGCAGAACGTCTCGGAAGAGGACGAAACCACGGACCTCACCTTTACCGTCACCGAGGCCGACTTCGATGACGCGGTCAAGGTCATCGAAGGCGCCCGCCAGGCCATCGGCTACGAGGATATGCTGTGCGACAACGGCGTCGCCAAGATCTCGATCATCGGCGTCGGCATGCGCAGCCATGCCGGCGTGGCCTCGCGCATGTTCGCCACGCTGGCCGAAAAGGGCATCAACATCGAGGTCATTTCGACCTCCGAGATCAAGGTCAGCGTGCTGATCAGTGAGGAATACACCGAACTGGCTCTGCGCGCGCTGCACAGCGCCTATGGCCTCGATGGCAGCTGAAACGGGAGCAACCCCCGGGGCTTTGCGGCTGGAACGGCTGTGGAGCCGCGGCCGCGAGCTGCTGGGGGTGCGCTACGCCATTCTGGGCGGCGCCATGTCATGGCTCTCCGATCGCCATCTGGTGGCCGCCATCTCCAACGCCGGCGGCTTCGGCGTCATCGCCTGCGGCGCCATGACGCCGGACCTCCTCGAAGCCGAGATCGAAGCCACCAACCAGCGCACCGAGCAGCCCTTCGGCGTCAACCTTATCACCATGCATCCCCAGATCGAGGACCTGATGGCGGTTTGCGCCCGGCAAAAAGTCGGTCACGTGGTGCTGGCCGGCGGCCTGCCGCGCACGGCCGACATCGAGCGCCTCAAAGAGGCCGGTATTCGGGTGCTGGGCTTTGCCCCGGCGCTGGCGGTGGCACGCCGCCTGGTACGGGCCGGCATCGACGGCATCATCGTCGAGGGCGCCGAGGCTGGCGGCCATATCGGACCGGTGGCGACCAGCGTGCTGTGCCAGGAGATCCTGCCCGAAATCGACGCCGTGCCGGTCTTCGTGGCCGGCGGCATCGGGCGGGGCGAGGCCATGGCGCTATATCTGGAGATGGGTGCCGCCGGCGTGCAACTGGGCACCCGCTTCGTCTGTGCCGAGGAGTGCATCGCCCATGCCGACTTCAAGCGCGCCTTCATCCGCGCCAATGCCCGCGATGCCGTGCCCACGGTGCAGGTCGACCCCGAATTTCCCGTGATCCCGGTGCGGGCCCTGGTCAACCGCGGCAGCCAACGCTTCATCGCCTTTCAGCACGAGGTCATCGCGCGCTACCGGGGCGGTGAATTGGAGCAGAAGGCGGCCCAGCTCGAGATCGAACATTTCTGGGCCGGCGCCCTGAAGCGCGCCGCCATCGACGGCGACGTCGAGGAGGGTTCGCTGATGGCCGGCCAAAGCGTCGGCCTGGTCAAGTCGGAACAGCCCACCGCCGACATCATGGCCGAGCTTGTAGAGCAGGCCACGGCGGCCCTGGAGCGCCAACCTGGGTGAGCCTCGGATTTTCCGGGCCGCCGCCGAACCTCGCGCAATTTCCCCGAAACACCATTTAACCCATTGCAAAATTTCGAATTTTCTTATTGATTCCGTCCTCTGGTTTAAGCCCCCATTTCCCAGATGAACTCGTTAATCGATGCCCTGAGATGGAGATTATGCTATAAGAATCAATATGTTGAGGAGTTGATGGAGTGGTTGGCATGGCACACCCGATGGGTGAATCGAAACGGGACGGACTTCGGGTC
>JASLXG010000085.1 GCA_030740435.1 Alphaproteobacteria bacterium
GTACAGCTAACGGTTCCCGTCACCAGGGTCCGTAGGGGACTTCCACCCCCAAGTCGTCGCCGGGCCACCACAGCCCGGCAAATGGTGCTTTCGCACCGTGCGCCATGCCTGGCACACCGCGCCCGCGCAGGCAGCGGACCGAAGGGCCGCCGCCGTGAGCGATAAAGACAAACTAGAGCGGATCTCATCAAATGAGATCCGCTCTAGTCTTGCCGCAGCCAGGGCTTGAGAAATTGCCGCAGGAACCCGACCGGCAGGCCCTCGCGCTCGAGCGCCGCCAGTTCCTCGCCGGCCCGCACCAGCAGAGGGCGCTGGCGGCCGGTGTCGATTTCCACCCGGGCGGTCATGCCGGCACGCAGCGGCGGCAGGCCCGGGGCCGGCTCGAGCTTCAGCCTGAGCGGCAGGCGCTGCACCACCTTGACCCAGTTGCCCGAGGCGTTCTGCGGCGGCAGGATGGAAAACTCGGCGCCCGTGGCCGGGCTGATGCTGGCCACCCGGGCCTGCCAGGTGTGATCGGGGTAGGCGTCGATGCCCACCGCCACCCGCTGGCCCTCCGCAAGGTGGGTGAGCTGGGTCTCTTTGAGGTTGGCCTCGATCCAGGTTTCGCCGTCGACGATCAGGCCGAAGGCCGCCTTGCCGGCCTGAACCCACTCGCCGGGCTCAAGCGCTATGCGCGTGACGATGCCGGCCGCCGCCGCCCTGACCGTGGTTTTGTCCAGCCTGAGCTGCGCCAGGTCCCGTTCGGCCCGGGCCTTCAGGTAAGCCGGGTTGCGCTCGGCCGGCTGCCGGGGATCGCCGCCCAGCCCGGTCAGCACCTTGGCCATCTTGCGGCGCAGCACCTGGATGCTCTGTTTGGCCGCAGCCAGATTGTATTCCGCCTCGTCGAGCCGGGCCTTGGGCGCGACGCCGCGCCGGCTCAGCGCGCTTTGGCGTTCCAGCAGGCGGCGGTAATACTTGACGCGCTCGCCCACCTGGTCGATTTCGGCGCCGATCTGGCGGTGCTCCGCCTTCAGGCTTTCGATTTCGTTCTTCACCGCCGCCATGCGGGTCCGGGCGATCTCGAGGGCGATACGGTGGGGCTCGGCGGCGATGGTAAAAAGCACGGCGCCCGCCGCCAGGCGCTGGTTCTCCTTTGCCGCCACGCGCTCGACGCGGCCTGCTATCTCGGGACTGACGGCGATGATGCGCGACTTGACGTAGGCGTTCTCGGTGCTGACGTAGCGTCCCGTGAGAGCATAGAAATGCAGTCCCACGGCCAGCGCCGCGGCCGGCACGGCGAACAACAAGGCGAGCCGGATCAGGCTGCGCAGCAGGCGCCGCGGCCAGCCCGGGCGCCGCTGTTCGACAGGCGCCACAACCTCGAGCCCGGCCGCCGGCGCTTCCTGGTTGGCGCTCGGCCCGGGCACGGCACGCGGCCGCACGCCTTGGTCCTCGTGGGATTCGTCCAGCACGAGCAAACTCCCGCGGTCCCACGACGAACCCCAGCCGGCCCGGGTCGCCGGCGACGCGACAGGGCCGTGGTTCTTTCTCGTGGACCGGGGCCGAGACTATGCCAGCGGGCCTGGGCACTCAACCGCCCAGCCGGGGTCCCCGTTCCTGGGGCTGGAATCGGAGGACTCCGCCGGCTGCCCTGCATTCCTTGCATGTCGGCCGCAAATCTAGCGATCTGGCGCCCTTCGCTGTTTAGGGTGGAGGCAATTGGGGGCCTGCGAAGCAGCCTCAGAGGACTGCCGAGGTGTTCGTCATAGCAGCTATGCGTTTTGCGCATAGCTTATCGACTGCCGAGCGTCTATAGCCTAGGCATCCGCCGAGCCAACCAATCTCCTGCCCCCCGCCCGCTGCGCTAGACTGACCGCCATGACCACCGTCTCAGACCCGGCCGGCCGGCCGGCCAGCGCCAACCTTCGGGGCATCGCCTGGATGGTCCTGACCGGCTTCTTGTTCGTTGGCGTCACCGGCGTGGTGCGCCATCTGGGCAGTGACTTGAACCCGGTACAGGCGGCCTTCATTCGCTATCTCATCGGCTTGATGTTCTTTCTGCCGTTGTTCGTACGCCTAGGAAGGCGGCAACTCGTGACCCGGCGCTTGGGTTTGCACCTGATGCGCGGCCTGGCGCATGGCTCGGCCGTGGGCCTGTGGTTTTTCGCCATGGCCCGCATTCCCATCGCCGAGGTCACGGCGCTGGCCTTCGTGGCGCCGATCTTCACCACCTTGGGCGCGGCGCTGTTCCTTGGCGAGAAACTGCGGGCCCGGCGCATCGGTGCCGTACTGATGGCTTTCGCGGGCACCCTGATCATCCTCAGGCCGGGCCTGGCGGTGGTCGACATCGGCGCCCTGGCCCAGCTCGCCGCGGCGCCGCTGTTTGCCACCTCGTTCCTGATCGCCAAGCGCCTCACCGAGACCGAGGCCAGTTCCACCATCGTGGCTTTCCTTTCGCTCTTCGTCACCCTGACGCTGTTGCCGGCGGCGCTGGTGATCTGGCGTCCGCCGACCTGGGAGGAAGTGGCCTGGCTGTGCCTCACGGCGGCCCTGGCCACGGCCGGCAACTACACCATGGTGCAGGCCTTCCGGGCGGCCGAAATCACGGTCACCCAGCCGGTTCACTTTTTGCAGCTGGTCTGGGCGACGCTGCTGGGGCTCTACGTCTTCGGCGAGGTGCCGGACGTCTGGACCTGGGCCGGGGCCGCCGTCATCGTCGCCAGCGCCACCTACATTGCGCATCGCGAGGTGGCGACCAAGTCGGTGGCCGCAGCCAAGGCCATGCCGCATTGAGCGCGTCCCAAAAGACCCCTGGTCCCCTGGGCGCCGCCCGGCGGCCCGTGGAAAACTTCAAGGGCATCTTCTGGATCACCGTCTCGGGGCTTTGCTTCGTCCTCATGTCGGCCATCGTGCGCCACCTGGGCAGCGATATGAGCCCTTTCCAGGCGGCCTTCATCCGTTATGTCATCGGCGGCCTGTTCGTGCTGCCGTTGGCCTTGCGCCTGAACTTCGACGGCTTTCGCCGAGCTCGCTGGGGCCTCCACCTGGGGCGCGGGCTGATCCACGGCGTCGGCGTGCTGGGCTGGTTCTACGCCGTGGCCTACGTTCCCATCGCCGAGGTCACGGCGCTGTTGTTCACGGCGCCCATCTTCACCACCATCGGCGCCGCCGTCTTTTTCGGCGAACGCCTGCACGCCCACCGCATCGCCGCCGCCTTGGCCGGGTTGGCGGGCGCCATGGTCATCCTCAGGCCGGGCATCGAGATCGTCCAGCTGGGCTCCATCGCCATGCTCATCGCCGCCCCCAGCTTCGCCATCTCGGCGCTCATCGCCAAACGCCTCACCGAACGCGAGGACACCATCGTGGTGATGGCCATCCTGACGATTTTTGTCACCTTGATGCTGCTGCCGCCGGCGCTCATGGTGTGGCGCCAGCCGACGCCCATGGAGATGGTCTGGCTGGGGCTGATCGCCGCCATCGCCACGGTGGCGCATTATTCCATGACCCAGGCCATCGCCGTGGCCGAGCTCACCGTGACCCAGCCCTTCAGCTTCACCCAGCTGGTCTGGGCCACGCTGATCGGCTATTGGGCCTTCGGCGAGCTGCCCGACATCTGGACCTGGATCGGCGCCGCCATCATCGTCGCCAGCGTCACCTACATCGCCCACCGCGAGAGGCTGGCCGGCCTGCAATCCGGCCGGCGCGGAACTTCCGGTCCGTTGCCCTGAGCGAAAAGGCAAAAATAGCTAGAATGGTGCCATGGCCGAAGCCGCCCGATCCCCGGACCTGTTGCGCCTGGAGGCCGCCATCGCGGCGCCGCGCGCCACGGTGTGGCAGGCGCTGACCGAACAGGGCCGGCTCAGACGCTGGTGGCTGGGCGCCAACCTGGAGCCCAGGCCCGGCGGCGAGTTCCTGGCGCTCAGGCTGGAAGAAGGCAACGAGGTCCTGATCCAGGGCCTGGTGGGCCGCGTCGATCCGCCCGAGTACATCGAGTGGACCTGGTCGCAGGACGACTGGCCGGTGCTGACCCAGGTGGTGATAAGGCTGACCGAGGCCGGCGGCGGCGGCGCCAGCCATGTCGAGCTCAGCCACATCGGCTGGCGGCGTTTTTCGGCGGCCCAGGGCGAGCCCTTGCGCGCCGCCTACGAGGCCGCCTGGGGCCGCCGCCTCGAGGCCCTCAAGGCTTTCTCCGAGGGACGGATCGCGGATTAGTTCGCCGCCGCCAGCCAGACGGCTATGGCGGAAAGGATCGGCAGCGAAAGCACCGTAGCCACCAGCATGGCCGTCGAGGCGCGGCCGAGGTAGGTCTGGTAGTTGACCGCGACGAGATAGACGTTGATGCCGATGGGTCCGGCAGCGGCAATCAGCGCGGCGCCCCGCCAGATCGGATCGAGGCCGGGAATCAGAGCCATCAGGCCGAACACCAGGGCCGGGTAGAGGATCAATTTGAACGCCACCATGACCCCGGTTTCGCCCGGCCTCGACGAAAGCTCGACGCCCGCCAGCGTGATGCCCAGGGCAAACAGCGCGCAAGGGATGGCGGCGGCACCGGCAATGGCGGCAAAACCGCCGACCAGGGCCGGCAGGGGAATCTCGCCGAAGGCAAAAGCGATTCCCAGCACCGTGGCCACGATCACCGGGTTCGAGACCACGGCCCGCGTGGTTGCCGTCCAGACCCGGCTGGGTGCCGCGCCCCGGCCGGGGGCCGCGCCCCGGCGCGCGCGCTCCAGTTCCTGGGCGGCGATGGCGGCTGGAATCAGCAGCGCATTGTCGATCATGATGATCATGGCCAGCGGCAGTACCGCCGCCGGCCCGAAGATCTGCAAGGCGATGGGCAAGGGCACGAGAGCGGTGGGGCCGTAGCAGCTGGCCATGCCGAATAGCGCCCCTTCGCCCAGGCCGAGCCCAAACAGCCGCCGGCCCACAAGCGCCATCAGGCCAAAGGTGCCGAGCGCCGCGGCGGCATAGGCGAGGACGAAACGGAAATCGAAGTTTTCCGTGCCCGGCGCCGTGGCCAGGGTGCGAAAGAGCAAGAGCGGCAGCGAGAAGTAAAAGACGAAGGCGCCCAGCGCGCGGGCAGCGTCGGCGCCCAGCCAGCCCCGCCAACCGGCCACGTAGCCGGCCAGGATGAGGCCGAAAAGCGGCAGCGTGGTGCTGACGATGAACTGCACGGAAGCGCCGGGGGCGGGGGGTCTCAGCCCCGGAAGTGCTTGGCCGCCGCCACGTAGGTGCGGTTCCAGGTCGGGCTGACCACCAGCTCGTTGATGCAGACGTTGGCCGGCAGCCGGGCCAGGAAAAGGATGATCTCGCCCGTGTCTTCGGCCTGCACCATGCGCGCCTTGTCGGCCTCGCTGACCGGGATGGGGCGTCTGTCGAGGATCTCGGTGGCCACCTCGCCGGGGCAGATGGCGGTGGCCCGGATGCCGTTGAGGCCTTCCTCGATGTTGATGTTCTCGGTCAGCGCCCCGAGGCCGAACTTGGAGGCGCCGTAGGCCGGGCCGGTGAGGAAGCTGTGGCGCACCCCGGCCCAGGACGAGACGTTGACGACAAGTCCGTCGCCCTGGGCCCGCATCATCGGCAGCGCAGCAAAGCAGCAATAGAAGGCGCCGTTGAGGTTGATGGCGACCACTTGGTCGAAGCCCTCGGGCGTGAGGTTCTCCCAATGGCGCTCCAGGACGTTGAGGCCGGCCGAGTTGACCAGCACGTCGAGGCGGCCGAAACGCGCGGCCAGCCGCTCCGCCACGCCGTCGACGGCGGCCCGGTCGGCCACGTCGAGGGGCTCGACCAGCGCCTCGCCGGGGCCAGGCGCGATGGCCGCCACCACCTCTTCCAGCTTCTCGCGGCGCCGGCCCGAAAGCACCACCTTCATGCCCGCTGCCGCCAGGGCCAGGGCCCCGGCCCGGCCGATGCCGGTACCGGCGCCGGTGATCCAGGCGACTTTGTCGGTGAGATCTCGCATGTCCCTCCCTCCCTATTTCACCACCCAGCCGGGGTCCTGCTTGGCGGCGAAGGCCGCCAGGCCCTCGCTGGCTTCCTCCGACTGGCGCTTGATCGAATGGCGTTGCAACAACGGCTCGAGCCGGGCCTCACCCAGCAGGGCACCGGCGCATTCCAGCGCCGTCCGTTTGGTGCCGCTGACCGCTTCGGGGGCGGCCCGCAGCAGCCCGGCGATGATCGGCGCCGCGGCGGCATCGAGCCCGCCCGTGGGGCAGACTTCGTGGACCAGACCGATGCGCCGGGCCTCGGCGGCACGGAAGCGTTCGCCGCTCAGCGCATAGCGCCGCACCTGCCTGAGCCCCATGGCGTCATTGAGCTGCGGCGTAATGATGTCCGGCACCAGCCCCCAATAGACCTCGGTGATGGCGAACATGGCGTCCTCCGAGGCCACCACGACGTCGCAGGCAGCAATGATGCCCGTGGCACCGCCGAAGCAGCCGCCGTGGACCAGCGCCACGGTGGGCTTGGCCAATTCGTTAAGGCCGCGCACAGCCTCGGCCGTGCGGCGCGAGACCTCGAGGTTCTCCTCGGGCGATGCGGCGGCCACCGAGCGCACCCATTTGAGATCGGCCCCGGCGGCAAAGTGCGGGCCCTGGCCGCGGATCAGCAGCAGCCGAACGGCCGGGTCCTCGGCGGCCCGGGCGGCGGCAGCCGTCAAGCCGTCGATCAGCTCGCCGTTGTAGGCGTTGCGCACCTCGGGCCGGTTCAGCGTTGCCGTGGCGACACCACGGGCGTCACAGTCGTAGAGCACGACGTCTGCCATGGTTGCTCCTCTGGTCAGCCAGCGGCCAGCGGCCGTCAGCGATTGGCGCCGGGCCGCCAGAGCACGTCACTGCGGCCCTCGTCGTTGAGCTTGCGGGCCAGCACGAAAAAATGGTCGGACAGCCGGTTGACGTAGCGAATTGCTTGCGGATTGACGGCCTCGACCTGCGAAAGCTCGGTGATCAGGCGCTCGGCCCGGCGCGAGACGGTGCGGGCGAGATGCAGATAGGCGGCGCCCTGCGCACCGCCGGGCAGCACGAAGGAAGAAAGCGGCTCGAGAGCCTCGTTGATCTCGTCGATCTCGGCTTCCAGCCGCTCGACCTGCGCCACTGTTACGCGCAGCGCCCCCTCGACCTCATCGCCAGGGGTACAAAGATCGGCGCCCAGGTCGAAAAGATCGTCCTGGATGCGCGCCAGCATGTCATCGACGGCGCCCTCGGTATGGAGCCGCGCCAGGCCGACGGTGGCGTTGGCCTCGTCGACCGTGCCGTAGGCGGCCACCCGGGCATCGTGCTTGGCCACCCGCTTGCCGTCGCCCAGCGAGGTCTCGCCGGCGTCGCCGCCGCGGGTGTAGATCTTGGTAAGCTTGACCATGGACGTCTCCGTCGGCGCCTCGGAATCAAATCCCGTAGGCCAGGAAATAAACCAGCATCAGCGCCACCGTAGCCGCCTGGACGCCGACCCGGTAGCGCATCAAGAGGTTCGAATAGCGGCTATTGAAGGCGCCACCCCGGAACATCGAGACGACACCGGTCATCAACACCACGAAAGTGGCCACCAGCCCCAGCACGACCAGGGTTCCCAGCACGATTTTCATGATCGATCCACCATGCGCCTTTATAGCGTGGCGCGGTGGGACGGCGGTAGGGGGGAGCGGAAAAGACGTTGAACCAATATGGTTATGATCATGGCTGATAATTCCGCGATCGAGTGGACCAACACCACCTGGAATCCGGTTACCGGCTGCACCAAGATCGGCCCGGGCTGCGACCATTGCTATGCCGAGCGCTCTGCCGAACGATTCCGCGGTGTACCCGGTCATCCCTACGAGCCCGGCTTTGATTTGACGCTACGTCCAGACCGCCTCGAATGGCCGGCGCGCTGGCAAAAGCCGCGAATGATCTTCGTAAATTCCATGAGCGACCTGTTCCACAAGCAGATCCCGGTCGCCTATGTCGACCAGGTATTCGAAAGCATGGAGCGGGCCGACCATCACACCTACCAGGTGCTGACCAAACGCAGCTCGCGCCTGCGCAGCTACATCAACATGCGTTACGCCGAAAGGTCACCGCCCGACCACATTTGGCTCGGTGTCTCGATCGAGGACCGTCGGCGCCTTTCACGCCTTGTGCACTTGCGCCAGATCCGAGCACCAATCCGATTCCTTTCACTCGAGCCCCTGCTCGGCCCCTTGGGCCGCCTCGACCTCGACGGCATCCACTGGGTCATCGTTGGCGGCGAAAGCGGCCCCGGCGCAAGAGCGATGGAAGGCTCAGCGTGTCAAATCTTACTCAACACACACTTTGAGAGTGGAAGATCGTAAATATTTCGGCAGGAGTTCGTCTTGGAAAAAACCAATGTAAGAACGGATTTTGAATTTGTCAGATTATGAAAACAAATATCTTAAAATAGCAATGTATCAAAGCTAATTCGCCCCTTCCAGCAGCCTGCGCGCAATCACCTGTGCCTGGATCTCCGCCGCGCCCTCGAAGATGTTGAGGATCCGCGAATCACAGAGCACCCGGCTGATGGCATACTCTTGCGCATAGCCGTTGCCGCCGTGGATCTGCACGGCGTTGTCGGCGGTCGACCAGGCGACGCGGGCGGCCAGTAGTTTGGCCATGCCGGCTTGCAGGTCGCAGCGCCGGTCGGCGTCCTTTTCGCGGGCCGCGAAGTAGGTCAGTTGGCGGGCCGCCATGAGCTCGGCGGCGGCCCAGGCCAGCTTGCCGTGGACGCGGGGGAAGGCGTAGATCTCCTGGCCGAACTGCTGGCGCTCGCGGGCGTAGCGGAGACCGAGTTCGAGGGCATTCTGGCCCACGCCTAGGGCCCGGGCGGCGGTCTGGATGCGGGCCGATTCGAAGGTCGCCATGAGCTGCTTGAAGCCGTTGCCCTCCTCGCCGCCCAGGAGGTTATCGGCCGCCACCTCGAAGCCGTCGAACGAGAGCTCGAACTCCTTCATGCCGCGATAGCCCAGCACTTCTATTTCCGATCCCGTCATGCCCTCGGCCGGAAAGGGGTTCGCGTCGTCGCCCCGGGGCTTTTCCGCCAGGAACATGCTGAGGCCCTGATAGCCCTTGGTCTCGGGGTCGGTGCGGGCCAGCAACGTCATGACGTCGGTGCGGGCGGCGTGGGTGATCCAGGTCTTGTTGCCGGTGACGCGGTAGGTCTCGCCGTCCCGTAGCGCCCGGGTGCGCAGGCTGCCGAGGTCCGAGCCCACGTTGGGCTCGGTGAAGACGGCGGTGGGCAGGATCTCGCCGGACGCGATGCGTGGCAGCCAACTTTTTTTCTGCTCGTCCGTGCCTCCCAGACGCACCAGCTCGGCGGCGATTTCGGACCGCGTGCCCAGCGAGCCGACGCCGATGTAGGCCCGGCTGAGCTCCTCCGAGACCACGCACATGGCCATCTTGCCCATGCCCAGGCCGCCGAATTCTTCCGGCACGGTGAGGCCGAAGACGCCAAGCTCGGCCATCTGGTCGATCACCGCCATGGGGATGTAGTCGTCGGCCAGGTGCCACTTGTGCGCCGCCGGCACCACGGCGTCCTCGGCAAAGCGGCGGAACTGCTCGCGCACCAGCGCCATGGTCTCGTCGAGGTCAAGGTTGCCGAACTGGCCACTGGCGGCGGCATCAGCGATCAGCGCCGCCAGACGAGCCCGGGCCTGGGCCGTGTTGCCGCCGGCCGCCAGGGCCGCCACGGCCGGTGTCTGCAAGGCTTCGACCTCGGCCAGCTCGATGCCGAGATCGGCCGGGCGCACCACCTCGCCCTGGCTCATGGCGATGCCGCCCGAGAGCTGGGCCAGGTATTCGCCGAACACGAGCTGCAGGATCAGGCGCTCGAGCTCGCCCAGGCGGCCGTCCGATTCGAGTCGTTCGGCCCAGCCCAGGATCTGGGCCAGGGCCTCGACGTAGGTGGCCAGCCAGGAAAATCCGTGGGCCGCGTACTGGTTGGCTTCCAGCCGGCCGGCATCGATGCGGCCGTCGTCGCGCCGCACCAGCGCGGCCACGGCTTCGCGGGCAGCGCCGCGAAAGCGCTCGGCCGCCTCCAGCGCCTGGCGGCAGTGCGGCAACAGGTCGTCGAGCAGGGCGGGCTGGGTTTGGGCTGAGGACATCGCTAGTCTCGCGGTTGGCGGATCGAAACGGGTTAACATAAGAAAAGTTATGTTAACGCTTTCTGCTCAATAACCCATTGAAATTACAATGAAAACAAGGGCCGAATAAGATTCGGCACCGCCCCTAGGCCAGCGAATCCTCCCAGGCCTCGCGCACGTCTTCGATGGTGCGCAAGCCCGGCACCTTGGCCGAAACCAGCACGGCCATGTTGCCGGGCTTGTGTTCGTTGCGGTGCATTTTGGTGTGGGCGTAGGGGATGTCCTCCCAGGAGAAGACCTCCGACATGCAAGGGTCGATGCGGCGCTCGATGACCAGCTTGTTGGCCTGGGCGGATTGGTAGAGGTTGGCGAAGTGGCTGCCCTGGATGCGCTTTTGCCGCATCCAGACGAAGCGGGCATCGAAGGTGATGTTGTAGCCCGTGGTGCCGGCGCAGAAGACCACCATGCCGCCGCGCTTGACCACGAAGCACGACACCGGAAAGGTCTGCTCGCCGGGGTGTTCGAAGACGAAATCGACGTCGACGCCCTTGCCCGTGGTCTGCCAGATGGCCTTGCCGAATTCGCGGCACTTCTTCATGTAGGCACCATAGGCCTCGGCGTCGTCGACCGGGGGCAACTGGCCCCAGCAGTCGTATTCGCTGCGGTTGACCACGCCCTTGGCGCCCAGCGAGAGCGTGAACTCGCGCTTTGCCTCGTCCGAGATGACACCGATGGCGTTGGCCCCGGCGGTGGCGATGAGCTGGATGGCCATCGAGCCCAGGCCGCCGCTGGCGCCCCAGACCAGCACGTTGTGGCCGGGCCTGAGGATATGCGGCCGGTGGCCGAACAGCATGCGGTAGGCGGTGGCGAGAGTGAGTACATAGCAGCCCGATTCCTCCCACGTCAGGTGGCGCGGCCGGGGCATCACCTGCTGGGCCTGGACCCGGGCGAACTGGGCGAAACTGCCGTCCGGCGTCTCGTAGCCCCAGATGCGCTGGCTCGACGAGAACATGGGATCGCCGCCGTTGCATTCCTCGTCGTCGCCGTCGTCCTGGTTGCAGTGCACCACGACCTCGTCGCCGACCTGCCAGCGCGTAACCTTGCGGCCCACCTTCCAGATCACGCCCGAGGCGTCGGAACCGGCCACGTGGTAGTCCTGTTTGTGCACGTCGAAGACCGAGACCGGCACCCCCAGCGAGGCCCAGACGCCGTTGTAGTTGACGCCCGCCGCCATCACCAGGACCAGCACCTCGTGGCTGTCGATCTCGGGGGTGTCGACGACTTCCACCTGCATGGCCTGTTCCGGCTCGCCGTGGCGTTCACGGCGGATGGCCCAGGCGTACATCTTCTCCGGCACGTGCCCCAGCGGCGGGATCTCGCCGACCTCGTAGAGGTCCTTGATGTCGCCTTCGGGAACGATTTCGGAGCTTTCGGCCGCGGCTGCGTTAGTCATGTCATCCTCGCTGCGCTGCGGCGCCCTGCATCCAACTTATTTTGCAGCGCAATAGGGGCGGTAATATGATATTTCCCCAGGGCCATGCAACACGAAACATACTAAGGCAAAAGCCACCGGTTTGGGGAAAACAGAGGGTCAGATGGCAAAACATACGGCAGCGCAACAAAATGGCGCCGAGCCGCCCTCCGAGCCACCGGCCGAGCCGGGGGCCCGCATTCCCTGGCTGGTGCGGACCTATTCGGGGCACACCTCGGCGGCCGCCTCCAACGCGCTTTACCGCACCAACCTGGCGCGCGGCCAGACCGGGCTTTCGGTGGCCTTCGATCTGCCCACCCAGACCGGCTACGACTCCGACCACGTGCTGGCCCGGGGCGAGGTCGGCAAGGTGGGGGTGCCGCTGGGTCATCTCGGCGACATGCGCACGCTTTTCGACCAAATCCCGCTCCAGCGCATGAACACCTCGATGACCATCAACTCGACGGCCGCCTGGGTTCTGGCGCTTTACGTCGCCCTGGCAGAAGAGCAGGGCGCCGAGCGCGCCGGCCTGGCCGGCACGGTGCAGAACGACATCATCAAGGAATATCTTTCGCGCGGCACCCACATCTTTCCGCCGGCGCCGTCCTTGCGCCTGGCGGCCGACGTGGTGGCCTTCACGGTGGCCGAGATGCCGCGCTGGAACCCTATCAACATTTGTTCCTACCACTTGCAGGAGGCCGGAGCGACGCCGGTGCAGGAACTGGCCTTCGCCCTGGCCAATGCCTGTGCCGTGCTCGATGCGGTGCGGCAATCGGGCCAAGTCTCGGAATCCGACTTTCCCCGCGTCGTCGGCCGCCTCAGCTTTTTCGTCAACGCCGGCATCAAGTTCATCACCGAGATGTGCAAGATGCGGGCCTTCGTCGAGCTCTGGGACGAGTTGGCGGCCGGGCGCTACGCCGTCACCGACCCCAAGCTGCGCCGCTTCCGCTACGGCGTCCAGGTCAACAGCCTGGGCCTCAGCGAGCAGCAGCCCGAGAACAACGTCTACCGGATTTTGCTCGAGATGCTGGCCGTGGTGCTCTCGAAAGACGCCCGCGCCCGGGCCGTGCAACTGCCGGCCTGGAACGAGGCCCTGGGCCTGCCGCGCCCGTGGGACCAGCAGTGGAGCTTGAGGCTGCAACAAATCGTGGCCCTGGAGACGGACTTGCTCGACTGCGGCGACATCTTCACCGGCTCGAGCGAAATCGAGACCAAGGTCGGCGAATTGGCCGAGGAGGCCCGGGCCGAGCTCGCGCGCATCGACGACATGGGCGGCGCCGTGGCGGCCGTCGAGAGCGGCTACATGAAGATGAGCCTGGTCGAATCCAATGCCCGGCGCCTGCGCGCCATCGAGGCCGGCGAGCAAGTGGTGGTGGGCGTCAACGCTTTTACCGAGAGCGCCGAATCGCCGCTCACGGCCGGCGATGGCGAAAGTTTCCTGGCCATCGACGAGGGCGCCGAGGCGGCCCAGATCGAGAGCCTCAAGGCCTGGCGCGCGGCTCGCGACGAGAGCGCCGTCCAGGCCGCGCTGGCGGCGCTCGAGGCCTCGGTCCAGGAGGCGCAAAACGTCATGCCGGCCTCCATCGCCTGCGCCAAGGCCGGGGTCACGACGGGCGAATGGTCGGATTCCTTGCGCCGCGTGTTTGGCGAATACCGCGCCCCCACCGGCATCGGAGCCGGCGTGGCGGTGCCGGGCGCCGGCGGCGAGCTGGAGGCGGTGCGGGCCAGCGTCGGCCGGGTGGCCGAAAACCTCGGCGGCCCACCCAAGATTCTGGTCGCCAAGCCCGGGCTGGATGGCCATTCCAACGGCGCCGAGCAGATCGCGGTCAGGGCTCGGGACTGCGGCTTCGAGGTGGTCTACGAAGGCATCCGCCTGACGCCCGAGCAGATCGTCACCACGGCGCTCGAGGAAGGCGTGCACCTGGTCGGGCTTTCGATCCTCTCGGGCTCGCACAACGCCCTGGTGGCCGACGTGGTGGCCGGCCTCGAGCGCCAGGGCCTGGGCGACATCCCGGTGGTGGTCGGCGGCATCATCCCGCCCAGCGACGCGGCGCATCTGCAAGCCAACGGTGTCGCCCGCGTCTATACGCCGAAGGACTACGCCATCACCCGGATCATGGCCGACATCGTGGAATTGATCGGCGAGCGGGCGGGGCTGGCGGCGTAGGCACCACCTCGCCTATCGCCTCGCCATGACCCTCAGCCGCGGCCAACTGATCGCCCTGCTGGCTTCGCTGGTGGCGGTCGGCATGGTGGCGACCAACATCTACGTGCCCTCGCTGCCGGCGTTGACGCGCGACCTCGGCACCACGCCACGCATGGTGCAACTGACGCTGACCGTCTATTTCGCCGCCGTGGCGCTGACCCAACTCGCTTACGGCCCGATTTCCGACCGCATCGGCCGGCGGCCGGTGGTGCTGGCCGGCATTGGGCTTTACATCGTGGCCAGCCTGGGCTGCATGCTGGCGCCCTCGATCGAGGTGCTGATCGGCGCCCGGGTGTTGCAGGCCATGGGCGCCTGCGCCGGACCGGTAATGGCCCGGGCCATCATCCGCGACGTCTTCGAGCGCGAGGAATCGGCCCGCGTCATGGCCACCATCGGCCTGGTGTTGGCCATCTCGCCGGCCGTAGCTCCGGTGCTGGGGTCGCATCTGCAGGTCTGGTTCGGCTGGCGCTCGGTGTTTGCCGCGGTGGCCGCATTCGGCACCGTGGTGATGATCGTCATGCTGCGTTTCCTGGGCGAGACCCGGCCGCCGGGCCTGGCGCCACCCAGCAGCCTGATGGCGGGCTACCGCACGCTGCTGGCCTCGCCGGCCTACCTCGGTTACGCCCTTTCCTCGACCTGCGTGCTGGCCGGGCTGTTCGCCTTCATCACCGAGGCGCCCTTCATCATCATCGAGCTCTTGGGCGAGCCGGCGCAGAACTTCGGCTGGTATTCGCTGATCACCGTCGGCGGCTTCGCCTTGGGCTCATATGCCGCCAGCCGGCTTTCGCTACGCCTCGGCATCGATCGCATGGTGGCCTTGGGCATCGCGGCGGCGCTGCTCGGCGCCGGCCTGCTGGCCGGCCTGGCGCTGGCCGGCGTATTCAGCGTGGCGGCGGTGATCGTGCCCATGGCGGTGGTGGCCTCGGGCATGGGCATGGTTTTTCCCAACACCACGGCCGGCGCCGTCGGTGCCTTTCCCCACATCGCCGGCACGGCTTCGGCGCTGCTCGGCTTTTTGCAAATGTCGGGGGCGGCGCTGGCGACATTGCTGGTGGCCTGGGTTGCCGACGGCACGCAAGTGCCCATGACGCTGGCGGTCCTGGGGTTCATTCTGGGGGCGGCAGCCGCCTATGTTTGGGGCCAGGCGCGGCAGCGATGAGGATCAGGCATATGAAAATCGGTTTCATCGGTCTCGGTAATGTTGGCGGAAAGCTGGCCGGCAGCCTCCTGCGCCATGGTTTCGAGCTCTGGGTGCGCGATCTCGATCACGCCATCGTCGCACCCTTCCTGGAAAAGGGAGCGATCGAGTCCCCGAGCCCCAAGCAAATGGCCGAGCTCTGCGACATGGTGATCACCTGCCTGCCGAGCCCGGCGGCCTCGGCGGCGGTGATGGAGGCCGAGGACGGCATCCTGGCTGGGATCTCGGAGGGCAAGATCTGGGCCGAGATGTCGACCAGCGACGCGGCCGAAGTCAGGCGGCTGGGAGCGCTTGTTGCAGCCAGGGGCGGCCAAGCCATGGACTGCCCGGTATCGGGCGGCTGCCACCGCGCCGCCACCGGCAACATCGCGATTTTCGCCGGCGGCGAGCGCCCCACCTTCGAACGCGCGCTGCCCGTGCTGGCGATCATGGGGCGGCGTATTTTGCATACCGGTGAGCTTGGTTCGGCGTCGGTACTGAAGGTCGTGACGAACTACCTGGCCAGCGCCAATCTGGCGACCTTGTGCGAGGCGCTGGTGACCGCCAAGGCGGCCGGCATGGACCTCAATACGGCCTACGAGGCGATCCGCATTTCGTCGGGCAATTCCTTCGTCCACGAAACCGAGAGCCAGGTGATCCTGAACGGCTCGCGCGACATCAACTTCACCATGGACCTGGTGGTCAAGGACGTGGGTCTCTTTCAAGCCCTGGCCGAGCGCGCCGGCTTGGCGCTGGAGATCTCGCCGCTGCTGCTCGATATCTTCAAGGACGGCCTGGCGCGCTACGGCGCCCGGGAATTCTCGCCCAACATCGTCAAGCGGCTGGAGGAAGCCTGCGGTGTCGATATTCTGGCCCCGGGTTTCCCGCCGGAAATGATCGATAATGAGCCCGAACAGCCGGGCTACGAGGTGATCCCGACGGGCCGGGCGTAGGCGGCATTCAACATGGGGAAGCGCCAAGTCATGGAATTGCGGCAGTTCTATATCGACGGGGCTTGGGTCGATCCCCTGGAGGCCCGGGATTTCGCGGTCATCAATCCGGCCACGGAGAGCGCCATCGCAACCATTTCGCTGGCCGGCGATGACGATGTCGAGCGGGCCGTGGCGGCAGCCAAGAAGGCCTTCGCCGGCTATGCCGCGACGAGCGTCGCCGAGCGTCTGGCCTGGTTCGAGCGTTTGTTGCGGATCTACCAGCGCCGGGCCGACGAAATGACCAACGCCATGAGCAGCGAAATGGGCGCGCCGGTGACCTTCAGCCGCGAGGTCCAGACGCCGTGTGGCGAGGGGCATATCGAGGTCATCATGGAAGCGCTCGGGGACTTTCGCTTCGAAGGCCGCTCGCCCCGTGGCGGCAGCCGCGTGGTGCACGAGCCGGTGGGCGTCGCGGCCCTGATCACGCCCTGGAACTGGCCCATCAATCAGGTCGTCGTCAAGGTGCTGCCGGCGCTGGCGGCGGGTTGTACTTGCGTCTTGAAACCGAGCGAGGAATCGCCGCTCTCGGCGCTGTTGTTCGCCGAAATGATCGATGAGGCCGGTTTCCCCCCGGGCGCCTTCAACCTGATCAACGGCCATGGCCCGGTGGCGGGGGCCGGGCTCTCGGGGCACCCGGACGTCGACATGGTGTCGTTTACCGGCTCGACCCGGGCCGGCATCGCGGTGGCCAAGGCGGCCGCCGACACGGTCAAGCGGGTGACCCTGGAACTCGGCGGCAAATCGCCCAACCTGCTGTTCGCCGATGCCGATTTGCCCAGCGCCGTCGCCTGGAGCGTGGCGGCCTGCTTCGCCAACTCCGGCCAGACCTGCGACGCGCCGACCCGGCTGCTGGTCGAAGGCAGTGTTTACCAGGAGGCGAAGGAGATCGCCGCCCGTACGGCCCGGGCCACTTTGGTCGGCGATCCGGCCCGGGAAGGCGATCATATCGGCCCCGTGGTCAACGCCCAGCAGTTCGAAAACATCCAGCGCCTGATCCAGCGCGGCATCGACGAGGGCGCCACGCTGCTAGCCGGCGGCACCGGCCGGCCCGAGGGTCTGGAGGTAGGCTACTACGTCAAACCGACGCTGTTTGCCGACGTGGCCCCCGACATGACCGTCAACCGGGAGGAAATATTCGGCCCGGTGCTTTGCATGATGCCTTTCGACAACGAGGAAGAGGCGATCCGGCTTGCCAACGATACCCGCTATGGCCTGGGCGCCTGCGTCCAAACCGGAGATGCCGAGCGGGCCGAGCGCCTGGCGCGCGCGTTGCGGGCGGGCAACGTTTCCATCAACGGCCAGGCCTACGACTACGACGCCCCCTTCGGCGGTATGAAACAGTCCGGCAACGGCCGCGAAAACGGCGTCTTTGGCCTGCAGGACTACCTCGATCTCAAGACGATTACTGGTTGACCGGCCAATTGCCCGACCGTTCCAAGGGTGGCTTGCAGACGACCGGGTCAAGTGACCCAGCGAGCAACGCGAGTGGCTACTTGACGCGGCGGCGGCTCCCCAAGCTGTCGTGCGACCGGAAGCCATGCTTCCGGTCTGCCCAGCGGCGAGCGCACTTAAACGAACGATCACACGATGTGTTGGTCGCAATGATTGTCGAGGACGACCAAACCAAGCCCCCCTCCCTCACCCTCCCCCACAAGGAGGGAGGGAGCCGGCAGCAGCCTTCAATTCATGTTACCCATGTCGCCGGTTCGAACCCCAGTTCGCGCCTGACGTCGCCGGCCGTCCAGCCGGCCTGGCGCAACTCGGCCAGTTCCGTGGCTTTGTCGCGGCTGGCCAGGCGCCGGCCTTCGGCATCGCTGATCAGGCGGTGATGGTGGTAGGCCGGCACCACCAGATCCAATAGCGCCTGCAACAAGCGGTGCACGTGAGTGGCGGCGAAAAGATCCTGGCCACGGGTCACCAAGGTCACGCCCTGCAAGGCGTCGTCCACCGTCACCGCCAGGTGGTAGCTGGTCGGCGTGTCCTTGCGCGCCAGCACCACGTCGCCGTGGCTGGCCGGATCGGCGGATTGCGGACCGGCCTCGGCGTCCCGCCAGACGAGTTGCTCGGCGCCCAGCCGTTCCAGCGCCGCGGCCACGTCGAGGCGTAGCGCATGGGGCTCGGAGGCCCGCCTTGCCGCCCGCTCGCCGGCATCGAGATGCCGGCAGGTGCCGGGATAGATTGGCCCGTCGGGCCCCTGTGGCGCCGAGGGGCTGGCGGCGATTTCGCGGCGGATTTCGGCCCGGGTGCAGAAGCAGGGATAAAGCAGGCCACGGTCCTCCAGGCGCCCGAGTGCCCGGGCGTAGTCGTCCAGGTGCTCGGACTGGCGCCTGACCGGGGTTTTCCATTCCAGCCCCAGCCAGGCCAGGTCTTCGACAATCGCCGCCTCGAACTCGGGCCGGCAGCGGCCCCGGTCGATGTCCTCGATGCGCAGCAGCACGCGGCCGCCGACGGCTTGGGCCTGGCTCCAGGTAAAAAGCGCCGAATAGGCGTGGCCGAGATGCAGGCGCCCGGTGGGGCTGGGGGCGAAGCGCAGGACGGCGCTCACGCCAGGCCCCGGTTACGCTCCAGGTGGCGCCGCAGCGCCGCCGCCACCGCCTCGGGGTGGCTCAGCGGACTCATGTGGCCGGCGCCGGGAATGGCGTCACCGCGGCTTCCGGGAATGGCCTCCAGGACGACCTGGCAGAGGCGCAGGTCGTAGGCCGCCGTTTGGCCGCCCCACAGCACCGTGGTGGACAGGGTAATGTTTTCCAGATCGGCCCGGACCGTGGTGCTGGCGTACATGGCGTCGTACTTTTGCCGGGCCGTCGCCGACATGGCTATGAATTCCTGGCGCCTGGCCTGGGACAAGCCCTGCCAGGTGCCGGGGCCGTTGAAATGATCGACGAAGAACCGCCAGCCCTCTGCCTCGCGGCCATCTTCCAGACGCCGCAGGAAGCCCTCGCTCAGGGCCTGTTTTTCGGCCAGGATTTCGGCCTCGCCCAGTTCCACCAGCACGGGGTAGAGCTGCGGCTCGAGCAGCACCAGGCTGGCGAAGGAAGCTGCCGACGCCAGGGCGGCCTGCACCGCCACGGCGCCGCCATAGGAATGCCCCACCAGATGGGCCGGCCCGACGGTGGCGGCCAAAGCCGCCAACAAAGCGGCATCGTCATCCAGGCTGGGGGCCCGAGGTCCCGGCCAGGGATCGCTGTCGCCCCGGTCGTAAAGGTCGATGGCCAGCAGGCGCCAACTATCTTCCAGGTGCGCGCTCATGGCCCGCCATTGGCTGCCGCTCGAGATGCCGTTGTGAACCAGAATGACGGGATCGCCGTGGCCCTGGTCGGAATAATGAACACAGGCGCCGTTGACATGAAGCGTGGGCATGCTGAACTCCGCCGCTCGATCTATTGCCGGGCCGGCGGGCTGGAACGCTCGAGGTGCCGGCGCAGCGCCGCCGCCACTTCCCGGGGGTGGCTCATGGGGCTGACGTGCCCGGCACCGGGGATGGCCTGGCCCCGGCTCCCGGGTATGCACTCCAGGACGATCTGGCAGAGCCGGACGTCGTGCGCCGCCGTCGCGCTGCCCCACAGCACCAGGGTGGGCAAGTCGAGGCGGCCGAGATCGGCGCCGCGGGTGGGGTTTTGGTACATGGCGTCGTATTTGTCCCGGGCCGCGGCCGACATGGCGATGAATTCCTGGCGCTTGTCGTGGCTCAATCCCTGCCAGGTGCCGGCGCCGTTCTGCAGATCGACAAAGTGCCGCCAGCCCTCGGCCTGGCGGCCTTCGTCTATGTGCTTCAGGAATTGTTCGACATCGGCCTGTAGCGGCTCCAGGACGTCGGCCTCGCCACGCTCCAACAGCAGCGGGTAAAGCGGCGGCTCGACCAACGTCAGGCTGGTGAAGGCCGAGGGCTCGGCCAGAACGGCCCGCAGGCCCACGACGGCGCCCCAGGAATGCCCGACCAGATGAGCCGGACCCGATTCGGCGGCCAGCGCCAAGACCAGCACGGCATCGTCGTCCACGCTGATAGGGGTTGGGCCCGGCCAAGGATCCGTACCGCCCCGGTCGTGAAGGTCGATGGCGAGGCAGCGCCAGCTATCCGCCAGATCGGCGCCCATGGCTCGCCACTGACTGCCGCTCGAGATGCCGGTGTGCACGAGAATGACTGGATCGCCGCGGCCCTGGTCGGAATAATGGACGCGGACACCATTGACGTGGAGCAGAGGCATGCGGAACTCTCGGGCCAGGGAACAGTGGGGCGAAAATAGATGACCGAGCCTTTCGGGTCCATGGCGAGCGGGTCATGACGGCCCTCGACGGCCCCAGGGTGCCGGCTGCCGGCGGCAACGCGCAACGCCTGGTCGTTCTGGTGCACGGATTCGGGGCCGACGGCAACGACCTGATCCAGCTGGCGCCCTTCCTGCAACAGCACCTGCCCGATGCCGCTTTTGCCGCGCCGCATGCGCCCGAAGCCTGCGAAATGGCGCCCATGGGACGCCAGTGGTTCGGCCTGGGCGATTACGACCCGACCACGGCAGCCCGCGATATCGAGGCCACGGAGGCCCGCTACCTCGGCATGACCGACCGGGTGGCCGGGGCGGCGCCGCCGCTGGAGGCCTTCATCGACGCCGAGCTTGCCCGCCATGATCTCGATGACCAGCATCTGGCCCTGGTCGGTTTCAGCCAGGGCACCATGATGTCGCTGCATGTGGGGCTGCGCCGAGCCCGCCCGCCCGCCGCCATCGTCGGTTTCTCGGGCGCCCTGGTGGGCGCCGACCGGCTGGCGCACGAGATCCGCGCCCGCCCGCCGGTACTGCTTTGCCATGGCGAAGCCGACGATCTGGTGCCGGTGGCGGCACTGCACCTGGCGGCCAGCGGCCTGGCGGCGGCCGGCATCGTTGTCGATTGGCACGTCTCACCCGGGCTCGGCCACGGCATCGACCCGGTCGGCCTCGAGCTCGCCGGCCGTTTCTTGCTGGAGGCCTTCGCCGACCGGCTGGACGGCCAGCCGCCAGAGCTGCTGGAGCGAGGAGGTCCGTGACCTCCCCGCTCCGGGCTGTGTTCTATCCCCAGATGTCGGACGAGATGCTGGTGTACCAGCCCTCGGCGAACTGGGCCTCCTTTTTCAGGAACTCGGCGTTGGCGTCCTTGGGGCCGACGCCGCCCGAGCCCTTTTTCTTGATGATCTTGCCATTGGCGAAACCGTAGACCATGGCCACCGAAATGCCGTAGTCGGGCGCCACCAGGCTGTAGCAGGTGTTGATCAAGGAAGGCTCGCCGGGTTGTTTGCCGCTGAGCTGGGCGACGATGGCGGCAGCCGCCACCTTGGCCTCGCTGTTGGCCGAATAGCCCGACTTGGGCAGCGGGCTGGCAATCGAGGCATCGCCGATGACGTAGACGTCCTTGTGGATGGTCGATTCGAAGGTGCGCGGGTTGATCGGGCACCAGCCCGACTTGTCGGTGGCGCCGGCCAGGAAGGCGATCTTGCCCGCCTTCTGGGCCGGGATGAAGTTGATGACGTCACCACGGAACTTGTCGAACTCGGTGTGCACGGTCATACCGGCCACGTCGACCCGGGTGGCGCCGCCGCCGTCCTTCTGGCTGACCCATTGGATCATGCCCTTGTAGAGCCGATCCCAGCCCTGCATGAAAAGCGGCTGCTTGGAGAACTTGGGCTTGGGATCGAGGATGATGATCTTCGAGCCGGGTTTGTGGGCCTTGAAGTAGTTGGCCACCAGGCTGACCCGCTCGTAGGGGCCCGGCGGGCAGCGGAAGGGATTGCCCGGCGGTGCGATGATGAAGGTGCCGCCGGCCGGCATGGCCTTGAGCTGCTTGCGCAGCAGCATGGTCTGCGGGCCGCCGTTCCAGGCATGCGGGATCTTCTGGCTGGCCGCCTGGCTGTAGCCCTCGACGGCCCCCCACTTGAAGTCGATGCCCGGCGACAGCACCAGCTTGTTGTAAGCGAAAGTCTTGCCGCCGGCCGTGGTTACCGTCTTCTTGGCGGCATCGACGGCGGTGGCCGTGTCATGCACCACGGTGGCCCCGTATTTGCCCTTGAGGGCGTCGTAGTTGTGCGTGATGAAACCGATGTCGTTGAGGCCGCCGATCACGGTGTTGCTGTAGGGGCAGGTGACGAACTGTGTCTTGGGCTCGATCAGCGTGACCTGGATGCCGGGGTCCGCCTTGCGGATGTACTTGGCCGCGGTGGCGCCGCCGAAGCCGCCGCCGATGACCACCACGCGCCCCGAAGCGGCCCGGGCCGGTAGGATGTTGACCAGCCCCAGGCCCCCCCCAATCGCCGAACTGGCGGTGGTGGCCGCGGCCAACTGGGTGAAGCGCCGGCGTGTGAGTTTGCTCATGATCGTTTCCCCCCTATTTGCCGTAGACCGAGGCCAGGGCATCAATCTGGGCGTCGCTGTAGCCCTTGGCGATGCGCTGCATTATCGTCGAAGGTTTCTTGCCGTCGCGGAAGTTCTTGAGGGCGTCGGCGATATACTTCTTCGATTTGCCGTTGATGGTGGGCATGGCGCCCTTGGATTTGCCGTCGGTGCCATGACAGCCGGCGCAGGGGTTGGCCAGCATCAGCGGATCCAAGCTGTCGGCCGCGGCCGGTGATAGCGGAAACAAGAGAGCCGTCACTGCCAGGGCGGCGACGACGGTTGTGCGTGGAATCATCTGTCTTACCCTCCCATTGGAATTTTCCCGTCTCCCGTATTCCACAATATCAATATGTGAAATCGAGAGCAAGATTGGCAAACATCGATTCTACAACGAGACCGCCATGCCGCCCGAGACGGCCAGCAACTGGCCGGTGACGAAGGAGGATTCGTCACACGAGAAGAAAAGCACGGCGTTGGCGATCTCGTCGGCCTCGCCCAGACGCTTGAGCAGCGTGCGGTCGCGCAAGTCCGCCAGCTCCGCGGCGTCCATGCGCTCGACCACCGAGGTGCGGATCAGGCTGGGCGCGATGCAATTGACGTTGACCTGGGGCGCGAACTCGATGGCCATGCTGCGGCTCAGCGAGGCCACGGCGGCCTTGGCGGCACCGTAATCGGCCTGGCCCAGTTCACCGGCGTAGGCGACGGAGGAGATGTTGACGACGCGCCCCCAGCCGCGCTCGCGCATGCCCGGCACCAGGGCCCGGGCCAGATGTATGCCGGCCCGCAGATTGAGTTGCAAAGTCTCGCCCCAGCGCTCGTCGGAAATATCCAGCAGCGGCACGTACATGTCGCCGCGCAAGCCCCCCACCAGGTTGACCAGCACGTCGACCCGGCCGAAGCGCTCCAGCGCCAGTTCGGCCACCGGCAGGATCTCGGCCGCCACCGTGGCGTTCGAGCGCCGGGCCGCGATGTCGGCGCCCTCGGTCAGCACTTCGTGGGTCAGGGCCACGGCCTCGTCCATGCGGTTGGCCGAAATGTCGGTCAGCACCAGCGAGGCACCTTCTTCGGCCAGGCGCCGCGCGATGGCCCGGCCCATGGGGCCGCCGGCCCCGGTGATCAGGGCGACTTTGTCTTTCATACGCATTTTTCGCTCCTGCTTCGGATGTCAGAGTTCAGATGTCAGACGATGCCGCGCTGGCGCAACTCGGCGATTTCGTCGGCGGCCAGGCCCAGCACGTCCGCCAGCACCGCTTCGCTGTGCTCGCCCAGCGTCGGCGGCGCGTGGCTGTAGCTCACCGGGGTCTGGCTGAGCTTGATGGGGCTGGCGATCAGCGGCACATCGCCGGCCAGGGCGTGGGGCAGCTCGATGTTCATGCCGCGGTGCTGCACCTGGGGGTCGGCGAAGACCTGGTCGAGCTCGTTGATCGGGCCGCCGGGGATGCCCTCGGCCTCCAGGGCGGCCAGCCAGTCGGCGCTGGAGCGCTGGCGCATGGCCGCCTCGATCGGCGGGATCAACTCGGCCCGGTTCTCGATGCGGCCCTGGTTGCGTTTGAAACGCTCGTCATCGGCCATTTCGGGCCGGCCGATGAGGCGGCAATAGCGGCCGAACTGGTTGTCGTTGCCGATGGCCACGATGATCCAGCCGTCGGCCGTCTCGAAGGGCTGGTAGGGAGCGACGTTGGGATGGCTGTTGCCGCTGCGCCCCGGCGAGCGCCCCGAGATGAGATAGTTCATGCCCTGGTTGGCCAACAGCGCCGTGGCCGAATCCATCAGCGCCATGTCGATATATTGCCCCTCGCCGGTGCGTTCAAGGTGGTTGAGGGCGGCCAGGATGGCGGTGGCCGAATACATGCCGGTGATGATGTCGATGAGCGCCACGCCGACCCGCAGCGGCCCCGCCCCAGGCTCGCCGTCGGCCGGGCCGGTGATGCTCATCATGCCGCCCATGGCCTGCAGGAGATAATCGTAGCCGGCCCGCTTGGCATAGGGTCCGTCCTGGCCGAAACCGGTGATGGAGCAATAGACCAGGCCCGGATTGAGGGCCTTGAGGTCCTCGTAACCGAGGCCGTACTTGGCCAGGCCGCCGGTCTTGTAGTTCTCCACCAGGACGTTGGACTTGGCCGCCAATTGGCGCACCAGGTCCTGGCCTTGGGGTGAGGCCAGGTCCAGCGTCAGCGACTTCTTGCCGCGATTGACGGCCAGGTAATAGGCCGAATCCGTGGTCTCCTTGCCGTCCGCGTCCTTGAGGAATGGCGGCCCCCAGGTGCGGGTGTCGTCGCCCTGGCCGGGGCGTTCGACCTTGATCACCTCGGCCCCCAGATCGGCCAGGATCTGCGTCGCCCAGGGCCCGGCCAGGATGCGGCTGAGGTCGAGGACACGGATATGGGCGAGCGGACCGGACATGATTTCCTCAGGCGCTGCGGGGCGGGCCGCCAGCATAGCGCATTTCAAAATCGACAGGAATCGCCCGCCTTCAATCGATCAACTCGAGCAAGGCCAGCGGCCGGCGGAAAAGCCGCCACCAGATTGCGATCACCGTGATCCTGAGGTCGCTGTAGGCGCGCAGGCGCTGCCAGGCGGGCCGCTGGGCCCCTGGTTTGGCCCCCAGCGTGGTCTCCATGCGAAAAGGTAGCAACCAAAGCCCAAAGGCCAGCAACCTGAGCGGCGTCAGGCCGAACCAGGCCGGCAGCCCATAACCCCAGGCGGCGTGCTTGTCGGCCAGCAGAAAACGCAGCCTGAGCCGGTCGAGGCCCGACAGCACTTCGCCGTGGCGGCGCGATATGGTCTGGCTTTGGAAGCCGCTGAGGGTTTCACCGCGCACTTTCCAGTGCCACAGCTTGCCGTCGAAAGTGCTGGCCAGCAGCGCCTGGTGCCAGTCGATGCCGAGCCAGTGGCAGAGCCTTTGCGTCGTCTCCTCGGGGGCCTGGTGCAAATCCTCGAGCCGGACGGCCCGCGAGTTGCGCTGGTTCATCTCGACGTAACGGCCCACGCCCTGAAAGTCGGGCGAGAGGTGGTGGGTCCAGGTGAAGATGGGCGAGGCATGGGCCAGCGCCCGCACCAGCGTATCGCGGGGCAGATCCAAATCATCGACGCCCTCGTCCTCGCGCATGCTGCGGTACCACGACGCCAGCGTCTGCAGCGGCTCGCGGACGCTGTGCAGGCACTTCAAATCGGGCCCGAAATCGCTGAAGAGCTGGTCGATGGCATGGAAAAAGGGATTGTGGGCCTGGAACACGATAAGGGGGTTTGGCGAATCGAACTGGCGGCCCAGCGCCTCGGCATAGGCCACGTGGAGCGCCTGGAAGAAAAACTTGCGCGCCACGGTCTCGGTCATGGCGTCGGCGATCTCGTGCTTCAACAGGCGCAGCAAGGTGAAGGCGAAAAGATCGCGGTCGACGCCCAGCGCTTCGCTGTGCCTCTCGCCCATGGCGGTGAAATTGAACTCCAGCCCGATGCCGGCACCGGCGCCCAGCACCGGGGTCTGGGAACGCGGATCGAAGAGGACGTCATAGCAATCGACGAAGGCGGCGCACAACTCGACCGCCGGCAAGTGCCCGAACTCGTCCCAAAAGACGAAGTAGCCGCACAGGTAGTTGGCCGGAAAGGTCAGCACGTCGGGGTGGCCGTCGAGCAGGCTTTGCAGGAAAAAAGACCCGCCGCGGCCGTAGTAATGAATGGATACGGCCCGTTCGATGGTCCGCGGATCGATCATGGGGAGAAACTAGCGCGGCCGGCAGGGTGGCGCCAATCCGCATCTTTCCTTGACAAGGGGTTGCTGGCCATGAGGTTGTTTCGCCCCGCGCTACTAAGTTCACAAGGAAACAATCGATGGAATACCGAAATCTGGGCCACAGCGGCCTCAAGGTCTCGCCGATCTGCCTCGGCACCATGATGTTCGGCGGCCAGACCGATGCCCGTACCTCGAGGCGCATCATCGACCAGGCCCACGGGGCCGGAGTGAATTTCATCGACAGCGCCGACGTCTATAACGACGGCAACTCGGAAAAGGTCGTGGGCCGCGCCATCGCGCGGCAGCGTCAGCACTGGATCGTGGCCACCAAGCTGGCCAACGCCATGGGCGACGATCCCAACCGGCGCGGCCTGTCGCGGCGCTGGGTCATGCAGGCGGCCGAAGAAAGCCTGGCGCGCCTGGGCAGCGACTGGATCGACATCTATTACCTGCACCTGGAGGACCACCAGACGCCGCTCGAGGAAACCGTGGCCGCCATGGGCGATTTGCAGCGTGCCGGCAAGATCCGCCACTTCGGCCTCCCCAACTATCGCTCCTGGCGGCTGGCCGAAATCTGCAACATCTGCGACGGTCTGGGCATCGGCCGGCCGCTGGTCAGCCAGCCCTATTACAACGCCTTCAACCGCATGCCCGAGGTCGAACACCTGCCGGCCTGCGACTATTACGGCCTCGGCGTGGTGCCCTATTCGCCGATCGCGCGGGGCGTGCTGACGGGCAAGTACCCGCCCGGCAAGAAGGCACCCCGGGGCACCCGGGCGGGCCGCCAGGACCGGCGCATGATGCAGTCGGAATGGCGCCAGGAATCCCTCAAGTTGGCGCAAAAGGTCAAGCTTCGCGCCGAGGCCCAGGGCATCACCGCCAGCCAGTTTGCCGTCGCCTGGGTGCTCAACAATGCCCTCGTCACCAGCGTCATCGCCGGGCCACGCACGCTGGCCCAGTGGCGCGACTACCTGCCGGCGCTGGACTACCAATTCACGGCCCAGGACGAGGCCTTCATCGACAAACTGGTCGAGCCCGGCCACCCCTCGACGCCACGCTACAACGACCCGGCCTACCCGCTCGAAGGGCGGGTGCCGCTGAGCGGCTGATTTTCAAAACCGGGGTCGGTTTATTTGCGGCCGAACAGCCGGCTCAGGAATCCGCGTTTTTTCGCTCCGGTTTCGCTATCGCTGCCGGCCTCGGCTTCGAGGCGTTCGTCGGCCTGTATCCGCAGGTCGCGCGCCTGCGTGAGCTCGATTTCGGCCGCCGGATCCCGGCTGGGAGGGCCGCCGTCGGGCATGGTGGCGCCTTCGAACTCGGTGCCGTCGAGGTGGCCAGGGAGATGTCGGCGCCCGCCAGGTCGGCCCGGCGCAGGCTGGCCTGGCTCAGGTTGGCACCCTGGAAATTGCTTTCGCGCAGGTTGGCCCGGTCGAGCACCGCCTGGCTCAGGTCGGCACCGCGAAAATTGGCGCGATGGGCGTTGACCCCGGTGAACTCTGCCGCCGTACACTTGGCGATCCAAAGATTGGCATCGACCAGCATGGCGTTCTGCAGCGAGGCGTTTTCCAGGCGCGCGTTCTGTAGCGTTGCCGAGCTCAGGTTGGCGGTCTCGAGCTCGGCCGTGCGCAGGTCGATTTTGCGCATGCTGGCGTCCCGCAGATCGGCCCCGCCCAGGCGGCAGCTTTTCATATAGAGCTTTTCCAGCATCGCCCCCTGAAGCTGCGCCCCCCTCAGGTCGGCGCGCGGCAGGCGGGCGCCCTCCCGCACCACACCGGCGAAATCGAGTTCCCTGAGGTCGGCTTTCTTGAAATCCGCGGCGCTGAAATCGGCGCCCCGCAGCGTGGCACCCCGCAGCTTGGCCTTGCCCAGCCGGGCGCCCTGCAGCTTGGCTTCCGTAAGATCGGCATTGCCAAGCTTGGCCTTGTAGAGGTTGGCGCCCGAGAGGTCGGCCTTGGCCAAGCGGGCGCCGCTGAGGTCGGCACCCTTGAGATCGGCATCGCGCAGCTGGGCGCCCTCGAGGGCGGCACCGGCGAGATCGGCAAAGCGCAGATTGCCGCCTTCGCACGAGCCGCTGCTGCGCAGCCGTTCGAGATCGGCCGGGTCGGCCGTCTTTTGCCTCGGTGCCATGGCTTCCCCTGGTTGGCGCGAAAAAGGGCGGCCCAACCATAACCCATGTTTTTCTTTCTGCTAAGCGCTAGCCAGCATGGCTTGCAGGAGCACGTTGCAGCCGGCCTCGAGGTCGGCCTGGGTGGCGCTTTCCTCCTCGTTGTGGCTGATGCCGCCGGCGCAGGGCACGAAGATCATGCCGGTCGGCGCCACTTCGGCCAGGCAGCAGGCGTCGTGGCCGGCGCCCGAGATGATGTCGAGCTGGGCATACCCGGCGGCCTCGGCGCCAGCACGCACGGCGGCGACGCAATTTGGGTCGAATACGACGGCAGGCGTTTGGTGGATCTCGGCGAAATCGAGCTCCAGGCCGCCCTCGGCCGCCGCCGCCTCGCTGGCCGCCTGCAACGCCGCCCCCATGGCGCCGAGGATTTCGGCCTCGGGATGCCTGAGATCGACGGCCAGAAAAACCCGGCCGGGGATGACGTTGCGCGAGTTGGGATGGACCTGCATCAGCCCCACCGTGGCGCAGGCCCCGGGCAGGTGCTCGTGCCCGATGCGGTTGACGGCGGCGACGATGCGGGCGGCGCCGAGCAGGGCGTCGCGCCGGCTCGGCATGGGTGTCGGCCCGGCGTGGGCTTCCTGACCGGTAAGCGTGATCTCGTACCAGCGCAGGCCCTGCACGCCGCCGACCACGCCGATGGTTTTGCCCTCGGCCTCAAGGATGGGGCCCTGCTCGATATGGGCCTCGAAATAGGCCCCGACCGGGCGGCCGCCGACCGCGGCCTGGCCGGCGTAGCCGATGCGCCCGAGTTCGTCGCCCAATTTGTTGCCCTCGAGGTCCTCCAGGCCCAGCCCGTCGGCCAACTCGCTGATGCCGGCGAATACCGCCGAGCCGATCATCGGCGCGGGAAAGCGCGAGCCTTCCTCGTTGGTCCAGGCCGCCACCTCCAAGGGCGCCTCGGTCTGGTAGTCCAGATCGTTGAGCGTGCGCATCACCTCGAGTGCCGCCATGACGCCGTAGGCGCCGTCGAACTTGCCGCCGGTGGGCTGGCTGTCGAGGTGGCTGCCGGCCATCACCGGCGCCAGCTCGGGATTGCGGCCCGGCCGGCGGCCGAAGATGTTGCCCATGGCGTCGACGCTGACGTCGAGGCCCGCTTCCTCGCACCAGCGCACGAAAAGATCGCGGCCCGCACGGTCCTCGTCACTGAGCGCCAGGCGGCAGACGCCGCCCTTGGCGGTGGCGCCGATGGCTGCCAGATCCATCAGCGATTGCCACAGCCGCGCGCCGTCGATGCGGATGTTGCGGCCCGGCTGTTGCTCTGCTGCCATGATCGTCGCGGCCCCTATTTCATCACCGGAATGACGTAATCGGCGCCGGCCCGGATGCCGGTCGGCCAGCGCGCCGTGACGGTCTTGCGCTGGGTATAGAAGTGCACGCCTTCGGGGCCGTGCACGGGATGGCTGCCAAACAGCGAGCGCTTCCAGCCGCCGAAGCTGTGGAAGGCCAGCGGCACCGGGATGGGCACGTTGACGCCGACCATGCCGATCTGGCAGGCATCGACGAAGCTGCGGGCGGCGTCACCGTCGCGCGTGAAGATGGCGGCGCCGTTGCCGAATTCATGGTCGTTGACGAGATCCAGCGCCTGCTCGAAATCGGGGCTGCGCACCACCCCCAGCACGGGACCGAAGATTTCCTCCTGGTAGATGCGCATATCGGCCGTCACGCGGTCGAAGATCGAGGCCCCCATGAAATAGCCGCCCTCGTAGCCCTGCAGGGAAAAGTCGCGGCCGTCGACCACCAGCTCGGCGCCCTCCTCGACGCCCAGGTCGACATAGCCGCGCACCCGGTCGTAATGCGCCTGGCTGACCAGCGGCCCCATCTCGGCCTCGGGGTCGGTACCCGGCCCCACCTTCAGGGCCTGGGCCCGGGGCACCAGGCGCTCGAGCAAGCGCTCGGTGGTGTCATCGCCCACCGTCACCGCCACCGAGACCGCCATGCAGCGCTCGCCGGCGGAGCCGAAGGCGGCGCCCATCAGGGCGTCGGTGGCCTGGTCGAGGTCGGCGTCGGGCATCACCACCATGTGGTTCTTGGCGCCGCCCAGCGCCTGCACCCGCTTGCCCGCGGCCGAGCCGGTGGCATAGACGTATTCGGCGATGGGCGTCGAGCCGACGAAACTGATGGCCGCCACATCGGGGTGAACGAGCAGCGCATCCACCGCCTCCTTGTCGCCGTTGATGACGTTGAAGACGCCGTCGGGAAGGCCCGATTCCGTGAGCAGCTCGGCCAGTCGCAAGGCCGTCGAGGGGTCCTTCTCCGAGGGCTTGAGCACGAAACTGTTGCCACAGGCCAGGGCCACCGGAAACATCCACATCGGTACCATGGCGGGGAAATTGAAGGGCGTGATGCCGGCACAGACGCCCAGCGGCCGGCGCATGGAATACATGTCCATGCCGCTCGAGATGCCGTCCGAGAATTCGCCCTTGAGCATTTGCGGCATGCCGCAGGCGAACTCCACCACCTCGAGGCCGCGGGTGACGGAGCCCTGGGCGTCGGACAGCACCTTGCCGTGCTCGGCCGTGACCATGGCGGCCAGCTCGTCCATGTACGCTTCCAAAGCCGCCTTGAAGCGGAACATGACGCGGGCGCGTTCCTGCGGCGAGGTGGCGGCCCAGCCGGCGAAAGCCTGGTGGGCCACCTTCACCACGGCGTCGACCTCGGCGGCCGAGGCGAAGGGCACCTCGGCCGTCTGCTCGCCGGTGGCGGGGTTGTAAACCTCGCCATAGCGGCCGCTCTCTCCCGCCACCCGGGCACCGTTGACGTAGTGGCTGAGCCTTTCGGTCATGGAATTCTCCGTATCTGGATAATGTCTAGCCCGCATTTCTCACCGGGTCACGGCCTGCGTCGCTCCCAGGTGATGCGATCCGCTAGGAAAAGACCGAAGAGCGTAGTGGTACTACGCGCTTCGGTCTTTGACAACGCGGGCGCGCTCCTGGGAGCGACCCTTCGGGCGGGGGGGGGGGGGGGGGGGGGGGGGGAGGTGGGGGTTGGGGGTGTGGCAGGGGCGGGGGGGGCGCGGG
>JASLXG010000086.1 GCA_030740435.1 Alphaproteobacteria bacterium
CCAGTGCCCGAGGGCTCGCGGATGACGCCGAGCTTTTGGTATTCCGGCAGCGCCCCTTCCATGAAGGCGAAGCAGCTTTCGGTGATCGAGGCATCCACCACCTGGCCACGACCGCCACCCAGGGCGTCGCGCCAGTAAAGCGCCATCAAACAGCCCTGGACCGCGAACATGCCGGTCAGCGTGTCGCCCAGCGAGATGCCGGCCCGGGGCGGCGGCTGGTCGGGGAAGCCGTTGATGTAGCGTAGCCCGCCCATGGCCTCGCCGACGCTGGCGAAGCCCGGCCGCGAGGAATAGGGCCCGGTCTGGCCGAAGCCCGAAATGCGCACGATGACCAGGCCGGGGTTGATGGCGTGCAGCGCCTCGGGGCCGAGACCCCACTTTTCGATGGTGCCGGGCTTGAAGTTCTCGATCAACACGTCGGCCCCGGCCAGCAGCTTGCGCACCATCTCCTGGCCCTTCTCCTCGCGCAAATTCGCCGTCACCGATTTCTTGTTGCGGGCCAGGATGGGCCACCAGAGACACTTCCCCTGGTAGCGGTGATGGCCCCACTCGCGCATGGGATCGCCGGCGCCCGGCGTCTCCACCTTGATGACCTCGGCACCGAAGTCGGCCAGCCTGGACGCCGTGAAGGGCCCGGCCAGCAACTGGCCCATCTCGATCACCCGGATACCGGCCAGCGGCCCCTTCAGCCGCTGATCGCGCTCTTTGGCTGCGATGGTCATCGGGAACTCTCCGTGCCCGTGGCGCCGGGCTCTGTGGCCGCGTCGACCTCGGCCAAAAAGCCCAGCAGGATTTCGCAAAAGCGCTTCTTCTGCTCCTTGCCCGCTACCACGTGGGCCACGTCCTCCATCAGCACGCCCCGGGCATTTGGGATGCCCTCTTCGAGGGGTAGCGTGGTGCGCGGCGGATTCACTTTGTCCTGGCCGGCATGGAGGATCAGCGAGGGCGCTTGGATCAGGTGCAAACGCTCGCGCGTGTCGTGGCTGAGGCAGGCATCGATCAGCCGAGAATGCGCCTCGTAGCGGCCGTAAAGGTCGGCCCAGCCGCCGTCCGGGCCCAACAGCCGTGCCTTGTTCTGGTTATAAAACTCGGGCAGGAACGAGAGCACCGTCACCTGCTTTTGGAATTCGGCCCAGCCCATGGCGCGGTGCACCTCGCGCAGCATCTCCAGCATGTCGTGGAGATAGGGGTCGCAATGCGCCCAGGCCCCCATGTTGGTCATGCTGCGCACCAGATCGGGACGGTTGATGGCCATTTCCTGGCCGATGCAGGCGCCCATGCCCACCAGGCCGACGATATGCACGTTGGCGAGCCCCAAATGGTCCAACAGCCCCGCCGCATCGTCGGCATAAAGCCGCATGGTGGGGCGTTGCGAGTAATTGTCGCCCGAGAGGCCCAGGCCGCGGTGGTCGAAGGCGATGCATTGGTAGTTCTCCAGCAGGCCGCGCGCCATCAGGCCGGTATTGCCGTGGCAGAAGGTGCCCCAGCCCGTCATGCACAGCAAGGGCACGCCGCTGCCGTGAACCTCGTAGTACATCTCGTGATCGTTGATCCATGCGACGGGCATCTTCGGGCTCCCGGGTTGGGCTTTGGTAGCCAAAGCTTAGCTTGGCTTCAGGGCGAATCCCAGGGCCGGCACGGCGCCCTGCGAATTAACCCGAAGTTATTGAATTCAGGACCAAAATCCGTCATCCTTCACGTTTTTTCGCGGCCCAACGTCTCTTTTGAGCGGAGCTCGCCATGTCGGGCAAAGGCCACATTATCCTCACTTCCCACCGCCCGCACGGCACGGTGGCGCCGCCGGCCGTCACCTGGGGCGCGGCAACGGCGGCCGAACGCGGGCCGGTGGTGGCGACGCTGACCGATGCCGAACAACGCAACGCCATCGGCACCCACGCCGGCTCCTATTCGCTCTACCGGGCCCTGGCCGTATCGTCGGGCCATCTCGATCCCGGCCACGTGCCCGACCTCACCGACACCCATCCGGTGGTCGAGATCGGCCCCTATCCGCAATGGCAAGGCGCCGGGGGCATCGTCTCGCTCGATCCCTACGGCCACCTGATCGGCGAAGTCTTTGCCGCCGAGCTGGCCGCCGGCATGGACATTCGCCCCACCATCGCCGTGACCCAGGCCCGGCTCGGCATCGCCGAGATCCGCGAGGCCATCACGGCCGGCCGGCTCAAGCCCGACGGCCGGGTGCTGACCGACGAGGGCGAGGTGCGGGTGACCAAAGCCGCCATCGATCCGGTCTGGCATCTGCCCGGCCTGGCCCAGCGCTTCGGCGTCGACCAGACCGATCTCCGCCGCCAACTCTTCGAACACACCGGCGGCATGTACCCCGAACTGGTGACGCGCTCCGACCTCGAGGTCTTCGTGCCGCCCATCGGCGGCCAGACCGCCTACATCATCGGCGACCCGGCGCACCTGCCCGATGCCGACTATCCCGTGGCCTGCCGGGTGCACGACGAATGCAACGGCTCCGATGTCTTCGGCTCCGACATCTGCACCTGCCGGCCCTACCTGATCCACGGCATCGAAGCCTGCATCGAAATGGCCCAGCAGGGCGGCGTCGGCCTCATCGTCTATAACCGCAAGGAAGGCCGGTCGCTCGGTGAAGTAACCAAATTCCTGGTCTACAACGCCCGCAAGCGCCAGGACGGCGGCGACACCGCGGCCACCTATTTCGAGCGCACCGAATGCGTGGCCGGCGTCCAGGACGCCCGCTTCCAGGAACTCATGCCCGACGTGCTGCACTGGTTGGGCGTCTCGCGTATCGACCGTTTCGTCTCCATGTCGGATCTCAAGCACGACGCCATCACGGCGCAAGAGATCAGCGTCGGCGAGCGCGTCGAAATCCCGGACGAGTTGGTGCCCAGTGATGCCGCCGTCGAGATGGCGGCCAAGAAGGCGGCCGGCTACTACGTCGAGGACGAGCCCGAGGACGCCGAAACCCTGGCCGGCGTGACGGGCCGCACCCTCGGGTGACGCACCTTGGGGTGAAAGCAGCCCTGGCGACACCCGAGGCGGTGCGCGAGCGCTGCACCGCACTGCTGACCCTGGCCGAAGAGGATGCGCTGGCGCATTTCCACCTTGTGCCCGAACGCCTCGAAGCTGCGGCCTCGCTGGTCGCCGAGGTGACCAAGGAGACCTATCCCGATCTGCGGGTGCCGCTGCACAGTCGCTGGCGCCATTTCGAACTGGCGGGCCGCGATCTTTGGGCCGAGATCCTGGCCCGAAAACCTGACCTCGGCCGCCCGGCTCGGGCTCGGGCCGAGTTCGAACTGGCCATCGTTTCGGTGATGCTCGATGCCGGGGCGGGGGCCACCTGGCGCTACCACGACGGCGAAACCGACCTCGTGCTCGGCCGTTCCGAGGGCCTGGCGCTGGCCAGCCTGCGGCTCTTCGCATCCGGCAGCCTCAGCGAGCATCCCGAGAGCGATCCCCTGCGCGCCGACGTGGCCGCCTTGGCCGCGTTCACGGCGGCCGATCTCGGCCGCGCCTTCCAGGTCTCGGATCAGAACCCACTGGTCGGACTGGTCGGACGGGCCGCCGTTTTGAATGGGCTCGGCCGATCCTTTGCCGCCCGGGGATCGCGGCCCGGCGAGCTCTATGACCAGCTCGTCGGCGAGGCCAAGGAAGGCCGCTTGCCGGCCCGGGCAATTCTCGTTGCCGTGCTCGAGGGTTTGGCGTTGAGTGACGTGGGCTGCCATGCCCAGGCGCCGGGCGGCCTAATCCCCTTCCACAAGCTTTCGCAATGGCTCAGCTATTCGCTGATCGAGCCCTTGCAGCATGCGGGACTGACGATCACCGATCCTGATGGCCTGACCGGGCTGGCCGAATACAGAAACGGCGGCCTCTTTATCGATAGCGGCGTCTTGGAGGCGCGAAACAGCGCCACACTCACCCAGACCTGGCCGGCGTATAGCGAGCTGGTGGTGGAATGGCGGGCGCTGACGGTGGCGCTGCTGGACCGGCTGGCGCCGTTGGTCCGCGAGCGCCTGGGTCTGGGGCCGGCCGAGCTGCCGCTGGGCGCCGTGTTGCAGGGCGGCAGCTGGGCCGCCGGGCGGCGCCTGGCCGCTTCGATGCGCGGCGGCCGGCCGCCCATCGCAGTCGACAGCGACGGCACGCTGTTCTAAATCTATCGAGGCGTTCGTAGGGGGGACAGCCCATGCATGAAAACGTAACAGTCGCCGATCATCCGCTGATCCAGCACAAACTCACGCTGATGCGCGCCGTGGATACCTCGACGGCGCAGTTCCGCCAGCTCCTGCGCGAGATCAGCCTGTTGCTGGCCTACGAGGTGACGCGCGACCTGGAGCTCAAGAACACCACCATCACGACGCCGCTGGAAGAGATGTCGGCGCCGGTGCTGGAGGGCAAGAAGCTTTGCTTCGTCTCGATCCTGCGGGCCGGCAACGGCTTGTTGGAAGGCATGCTCGACCTGGTGCCCTCGGCCCGCGTGGCGCATGTTGGCCTCTACCGCGACCCCCAGACCCTGGTGCCCATCGAATACTACCTCAAGGCGCCCGAGGCCCTGGAGGCCCGGGTCTGCATCGTCGTCGATCCCATGCTGGCCACCGGCAACTCGGCCGTGGCCGCCGTCAGCCGCATCAAGGAGGCCGGCGCCACGCGGCTCAAGTTCGCCTGCCTGCTGGCCGCCCCCGAGGGCATCGAGAATTTCGTTTCCGAGCATCCCGACGTGCCGATGGTGACCGCCGCCATCGACCGTCAGCTCAACGACCACGGCTACATATTGCCGGGCCTGGGCGATGCCGGCGACCGCATGTACGGCACCAAATAGCGGTCACGGGCCGCTCACGGCATCGACTCGCCGCCCCGCCCGGTGCTAGCCTCGGGGGTCATTCACCGGGGGGAACAGCGCCATGTCCGACGACATCACCAAGGCCCTGGAAAAGATCTTCGCCGCCGATTCCGAGCTCTACCAGGATCGCGGCTTCCAGCGCCGCATTGGCTTCGGCCAGCGCCCGGCGCTGATCAACATCGATCTGGCCAACGCTTGGACGCGGCCGGGTTACGCCTTTTCTTGCGACAACATGGACGTCATCATCCCCGCCGTGCAGGATCTGCTGGCGGCATCCCGGGCCAAGCGCATCCCCATCGTCTATACGACAACCGCCTACAACGTCACCGAAGGGCCCAATTCCGATATGGGGCTGTGGCACAAGAAGATCCCGGCCGAGCTCTTGCAATTGGGCTCCGAGGACTGCCAGATCGACGACCGCATCGCGCCTGAGGCCGACGAGCAGGTCATCGTCAAGAAACGCGCCAGCGCCTTCCATGGCACCTATCTGGCCGGATTCCTGCGGGCGCGGCAGGTCGACACCGTGATCATCACCGGCGTCACCATGGCCGGCTGCGTGCGCCACACCACCGAGGACGCCATTGCCGAGGGCTTCCGGCCCATCGTGGTGCGCCAGGCGGTGGGCGACCGGGTGGCAGGCGTCGTGGAATGGAACCTCTTCGACATCGATGCCAAGTTCGGCGACGTCGAGCCCGTCGAGACCGTCCTCGACTACCTCGACGGCCTCGAGCTGCGCAACGACTGAGGCGGCCATGGCCAGGGTAGGAGTCGACGTCGGCGGCACGAACACCGATCTGGTGTTGGAATCGGAGCGCGGCGTTTTCTTCCACAAAGTCGTGTCGACGCCCGAGGACCAGTCCATCGGCGTGCTCAAGGGCCTCAATGAACTTTGCGAGATGGCTGGCACCCGGCCCGAGGCCGTCGAGCTCATCGTCCACGGCACCACCGTCGCCACCAACATCACCATCGAGCACCGCGGTGCCGAGGTGGGCATGATCACGACGCGGAATTTTCGCGATATCCTGCACATCGGGCGGCACAAGCGGCCGCACAATTTTTCTCTCCACTTCGAGGTGCCCTGGCAGAACCGGGTCCTGGTCAAGCGCCGCAACCGCATCGCTGTCAGCGAACGCATCTTGCCGCCCGATGGCCACATCGAGACGCCCTTGAACGAGGACGAGGTGCGGGCGGCCATTGAGGTCTTCAAGCGCCGCGGCCTCGAAGCCGTGGTCATCGGCTTTCTTTTTTCCTTCCTCAACGACGAACACGAGCGCCAGGCCAAAGCGATCGTCGAGCGCGAGATGCCGGGCGTCTTCGTCAGTGCGTCGAGCGAAGTGGCCAACGTGCTGCGCGAATACGAACGCTTCTCGACGGCCGCCATGAACGCCTTTATCGGGCCCCAGACCGCGTCCTATCTGACCAGTTTGCGGGACAAACTGGGGGCCGAGGGCTTTCACGCCAACTTGCGCATCATCCAGTCCAACGGCGGCATCTCGACCGTCGAGAGCTGTTCGCGGCGCGCCGTCACCATGCTCATGTCGGGCCCCGCCGGCGGCGTCATTGGCGGCCGTTCCGAGGGCCGCCTGTGCGACTCCGAGAACGTCATCACGGTCGACATCGGCGGCACCTCGGCCGACATCAGCACCATCCCCGAGGGCCGCATCAAGATCATGAACGCCCGCGATTCCTACGTAGCCGGCCATCCCATACTGATCCCCATGATCGATCTGGTGACCATCGGCGCCGGCGGCGGCTCTATCGCCTTCGTCGACCAGGCGGGTGGTTTCCACGTCGGGCCGCGCTCGGCCGGGGCCGAACCGGGGCCGGCGTGTTATGGCCGCGGTGGCCAGGAACCGACGGTGACCGACGCCCAGGTGGTGCTGGGGCGTCTGGATGCCGACCAGATGCTGGGCGGCGACTTGCCGCTGGACGCCGATCTGGCGCGCCGGGCGGTCGAGGATAAGCTGGCCCGGCCGCTGGGGGTCTCCGTGACCGAGGCGGCGCTGGGCGTGATCCGGGTGATAAATTCCAACATGGCGCTCGCCATCCGTTCCAATTCGGTGGCCCGCGGCGTCGATCCGCGAGAGTTCTCGTTGATGCCCTTCGGTGGTGCCGGGCCACTTCACGGCGTAGCTTTGGCCGAAGCGGTGGCGGCCCGTGACGTCATCGTCCCCGTGGCACCGGGCATCACCGCCGCCATGGGTCTTTTGCAGACCGACATGCAGTACGAGCACGCGCGCTCTCTGATCACTTCGCTCAGCCACACCGATGGTGACAGCCTGGCGCGCATCAACAAGCTGGTGGCCGAGCTGCTGGCCGAATGCCGGCGCGACCTCGAGAACGACGGCGTGGCGGCCGAGCACCAGCACTTCGAACGCATCGCCGAGTGCCGCTATGCCGGCCAGGGCTTCGAGCTTCGGGCCACCATGCCCGAGGCCGAGATCACGCCCGGCAACACGGGCGACATCGTCGCCAATTTCCACAAACAGCACCGCCTGGACTACGGCTACGCCTTCGACGAGGGCGAGGTCGAACTGATCACCGTCCGCGTCATCGGCATGGAACACGTAACACCGCTCGAGGTGGCGCGTTTGGCACAGGCCAACGGCGTCGGCATCGAGGGGGCGCTGCTCTACAGCCGCGAAACCACCTTCGACGACGGCCAGACCATCGTGACGCCGCGCTATGACCGCGGCCAGTTACGGGCCGGCCACAGCGTGCCCGGGCCGGCCATCCTGATCCAGCACAACTCGACCACGCTGGTGCCGCCGGGCCATGCCGCCCAGGTTACCGAACACGGCAACCTGCGCATCAGCCGCGGCAACTAGGGAACGGTTCGATGGCAGAGACAGATCTCGATCCCATCACGTTGCAGGTCATCTCGGGCGCGCTGGATACCATCGCCGAGGAAATGGGCCACATCCTCTATCGCATGTCGTTTTCCTCGATCATCCGCGAATCGCAGGATTTGGGGGCCGGGCTTTTCGACAAGGAATTCAACACGCTCTGCGAATCCGAATCGACGCCGCTGCATATCGGCTCGCTGCCCGGCTATCTCGAGGGCATCCAGCAGACCCTGCAGGGCGGGCGCTGGAACGAGGGCGACGTGGTCATCCATAACCACCCCTACCACGGTTCCAGCCATTCGCCCGACATCGGCATCGTCATTCCCATCTTCCACGCCGGGCAGTTGGTGGGTTTCGCCGCCAACACGGCCCACCACCTCGACATCGGGGCGGCCACGCCGGGCCTGATCATCGACATCCCCGACGTCTACGCCGAGGGCATGCTGTTCGCTGGCACCAAGCTATATGAGGGCGACAAGCGCAACGAGGCGCTGTGGCAGTTCATCGGCCGCAACAGCCGGGCGGCACCGCAGCTCCAGGGCGACATCGAGGCCCAGATCGCCTCGGCCCGGTTGGGCGTGCGGCGTTTCCAGGAATTGATCGAGCGCTACGGCCTGAACACCGTGCTGGCGGCGACGCAGCAGCTCATGGCCTACACCGAACGCGTGCTGCGCCAGCGCATCGCCGCCATCCCCGACGGCGAGTACCGGGCCGAAGGCTTCCTCGACGACGACGGCCGGAACCGCGGCGTCAACCTGCCCATCAAGGTCTGCGTCCGCGTCGAAGGCGACGGCATCGAGATCGACCTCACGGGTTCCGCCGACCAGGTCGAAACCGGCTTCAACGTGCCTTTCGAGGGCTCGACCAAGGTGGCCTGCTTTTGCGCCATCCGCTCGCTGCTGCTGGATGCCGAAACCTCGGAAATCAAGGTGCCCTCCAACCAGGGCTCGTTCCGGCCTATCAAAGTGTTCGCCCCCAAGGGATCCATCTACAACCCCAACTTCCCGGCTGCCGCCGAGGCCCGCTTCAGCCAGATCAACCGCATGATCGACCTGATCTACAAGGCCCTGGCGCCGGTGCTGCCCGACGATATCATCGCCGGCTCCTCGGCTGTGCTTTCCTTCGTGGCCTATACCGGGGTGCGTCCAGGCGGCGATTATTGGGTTTTCCTCGAGGTCAACGAGGGCTCCTACGGCGGCCGGCCACGCTCCGACGGGCCCGACAGCATCGACGCCCTGATGGCCAACACGCGCAACAATCCGCTGGAAGATCTGGCCATGCACCTGCCCATGATCTGCGACCGTTACGAGTTGCGCGACGACGCCATGCCGGGCGCCGGGCGCCAGCGCGGCGGCTTCGGCGTGGTCAAGGCCCAGCGCCTGCTGGGGGATGGCTATATCACCCACGAAAACGAACGCCACGAGGATCCGCCCTGGGGCATCTTCGGCGGCCAGCCCGGGGCCACTGGCCGGGTCGAGATCTTCAATATCGCCGACCCCACCAAGCGCACCGAGATGCCGGCCAAGTTCTCCCAAATGCGGGTGCGCGAGGGCGACGTGCACGTTTTCTACGGGCCCTGCGGCGGCGGCTACGGCGAGCCCCTGGAACGGCCGGCGGAAAAGGTGCTGGAAGACGTGCTCGACGATTTCTGCACGCCCCAACAGGCCCGCGAGATCTATGGCGTGGTCGTCGATCTGGAAAGCGAAAGCGTCGACGTCAGCGCCACCGAGGCGCTACGCCGCCAGATGGCGGACGGCACCGCGGTGGCGCCTGAGCCCTTGCCGGCGCCAACGCCAAGGCCAGCCCCGGCGCCGGCGCCGCCGGCCGCTGTAACCCCGGCGCCGTCTTCGCTGCCTTCGCCGCCCAGCCCGCCCGCGCCATCCACGACCGAAATCGTAAAACGCCTGCAGCAAGCCTATGGCGACGATTGGTCCTTCGACATCATCAGTCACGGCGAAAACGGCGGCAGCGTCGAGGTGGTCGGTGAAATACGCGCCAACGGCGCCCAGGCCCGCGAGACCGGCAGGGCGCCGGGCGGCAGCGCCTTGACCTTGGGGCGCAGCCTCGAGGCGGCGGCCGACGACAGCCTGCGGCGCTGCGCCGGCGCCCTTCTGGGCAGCTCCTAGGGGGTACTGCGATGGACGCACCTGATGGATGAGCGCTCGCTGATCTTCGTCGAAGTGATGATCGCCATCGCCGTGGTCGGCGTGCTGGCGTTCCTCATCTACCTCATTGCCCAGTACGCCCGGCGGACCACCGCCACCGCTCTCGCCGCCGCCGAGGGCGAAGAAGCCGGCTATTCGCCAAGCTGGTACGAATTCATACTCGCTGCCGGGCTGCTGCTACTGGTCGGCGCCATCCTGGTCTGGCAGTTCCTTGCCACCGCGGATTGGCAGCTCGATCTGCGTTCGCTGATCTTCCTCATCGTCATGCTGGTGGCCGCTGGGCTGGGTTTGGCGGTGTTCGTGATCTCGGTGTTCGTGCGTCTGCACTGCCAGTCCCGCGAGGCGGCTGCCGTGGCCCAGGTCGTGGTGACAGCGCCGGCCGAGTCGGCGGCTGAGGCACAGGCAGCGGTTGAGACGCCTTCGGCGCTTCGGCTGTTGGGATTGCTGGGCCTGGCACTGGCTTTTTTGCTGCTCAACTGGATCTACCTGCCCCCGTCCGACCAGTACACGCTGGTGCTTTACCTGGTCTATCCCGCCACCATGGCGGTGGCGCTGGTGCTGCTGCTGGACAAGGCGAGCCGGGCCTGGAGCGCCAAGGGCGCCGCCGAAACGGTGCGCGAATGGCTATTTTGCGACGCCCTGGCGTTCCTTCTTTTCCTCGGATTCTTGAACCTCTACCAGTCCCAAGCCGGCGACAAGTATGACGCCATGTTCTGGGATTTTCTGGGCCTTGTGCTCTTTTTCCTGGTGTTCTGGCTGGTCGATCGCAAGCTCACGCGGTATCGATTCCTGGTGGCCTACGCCTACCTTGTCGCGCTGCCGATCCTGTTGCTGATTTGGCAGGCGGTACAAGAAGTAAAGGCCCCCGAGGAGCTTTCCTGGTGGAGCACCATCTGGCCCTTCTTCGGTCTGGCTATCATCTTCTTCGTGCTGGAAATCATCTCGCTGATCGCCACACGCGGCTCCGATCACCAGACCGTGCCGGCCATAAAGGACGCCATATTCGTCATCGTCTACGGCATCTTGCTGATCGTCGCCGTACCCGGAGCGGCGGCATGAGCGCAAACCAGGAACCGACGCGTCTCGGCGTGGCCGAGTTGGCCCGGCGCATCGCCGCCGGCGAAATCTCGCCGCTCGAGGCGGTCGAAGCCTCGCTGGCGCGCATCGAACGGCTGAATGGCCACTATCGGGCCTTCATCTCGGTCTATCCCGAGCAAGCGCTGGCGGCGGCCCGCGAGGCCGAGGCGGCGTTGGCGGCGGGTGCCAAGCTGGGGCCGTTGCACGGCGTCCCCTTGGCGGTCAAGGATCTCTTCCAGGTGGCCGGCATCGAGCGCACCTGCGGCTCGCAAGTTTTCTCCGAGACGGTCGCCGAAGACGCCACCAGCGTTGCCCGGCTGCGCCAGGCCGGGGCCGTTATCGTCGGCCTCTTGAACCTGCAAGAGTTTGCCTTCGGGCCGGTGGGCATCAACCCGCATTTTGGTTCGGCGCGCAATCCCTGGCATCCCGAGCGTGCCTGCGGCGGCTCCAGTGCCGGTTCGGCCTCGGCCGTGGCGGCCTCGCTGGTGCCCGGGACCTTGGGCACCGATACCGGCGGCTCGGTGCGCATTCCGGCCTCTTTTTGCGGTGTGGTCGGCCTCAAGCAGACCTACGGCCTGGCCAGCCGCCACGGTATCTACCCGCTGGTCGAGGGCTTCGACCACGGCGGGCCGCTGGCCTGGACGGTACGCGATGCGGCGATGCTGCTACAGGCCATCGCCGGCTCGGACCCGCGCGATCCGTCGACGCGCGATGCCCGGATCGAGGATTACACCACGGGGCTCGAGGGTGATCTCAAAGGTCTGCGCGTGGGCGTGCCCAAGAGGGTCTTTTTCGACGACCTGCACCCGGATATCGAAGCCAACGTGGGCCGGGCGATTAGCCTGCTGGGCGAACTGGGGGCCGAAGTGCGCGAGATCGACCCGCCTTTCGCCGCCGAGTTCTCCGACGTTTGGAACGCCCTCGCGTTGCCTGAATGTTACACCGTGCACGAGACCCGGGTGATCGAGCAGGGTGACAAGCTCTCGCCCGATGTCACCCCCAGGCTCAAGCTCGGGCGCGATTATTCCGCCGTCGATTATCTCAAGGCACGCCGCGACCAGGCCCGCATCCGGGCCGAGATGGCGACGCTGCTGGAAGACATAGACCTGATCGCCACGCCGACCACGCCGCTGCCGGCGGTCTCGAATGAGACCGGCAATCTCGAGGTCGGCGGCCGTGAGGTCGAGGGCCGCGCCGTGCTCTCGAACTTCACCCGCCTGGCCTGCCTGACCGGGCAGCCGGCCATCGCGCTGCCTTGCGGCTTCACGGCCGACGGCCTGCCGACCAGTTTGATGCTGGCCGGCAAGTGGTTCGAGGACGCGGCGCTGTTGCGTGCCGCTCATACCTACGAGCAGGCGACGGATTGGCACAAACGGCGTCCGCCCGAGCCGGAGTAGGGCGGTCTCGGGGATTTCACCCCAGCCTTCGATCGGCTATAAATCGGCGGTTGGTATCGCGGGGCAGGAAAGAAAGACAGGGGGCACAGACACCATGGGCGGTTGGCAGTGGTTTTGGACGCTCGTCGGCTTCGTCGTCTTCATCGTCGTCCTGATATTCCTTTTTTTCTATGGGCCCTTCGAGACCCTGTTCACGCTGGTGATCAACGGCATCAGCTTCGATAACGCCATCTTCTGGGCCGCCCTGATCATCGGCATCATCGGCTTTTGCGCCTACCACTGGCACGCCTATCGGGTGCACATCGTGGCCGAACAAAGCGTCGAATCCATGGTGCTGAGCTCGCTCCGGGGATCGACCTTCACCGCCATCCTGATGAGCGGCGGCGCCACCCTGCAGGCGGTGCAGATCCTCTGCGTCTATCTTTTGCAGCCGGGCTACGACCTGGGCGCCGGCTTCGGCACGCGGCTGGCGGCCGTCGTCGCCCTGGTCGTGCTGACCGGCATCTTTTGCGTCATCTTCTGGCTCTTGAAGATCATCCGCCCGGCCCGGCCGGCCGGCACAGCCGGCATCTAATTTTCTCCATCCGTCATCACATCCTGCTCCCTCTTCCGCTTGCTGGGGAGGGCCGGGGAGGGGGTGTTTTTTTGCTGTTCGCCCGCCCTAATCGGCCGCCCGCGACAACGCTTGCGGCGGCGTGCCGGTGCGCATGTCGGACCGTGTGTTGTGGTAGAAGCCGCCGTAGGGACCGCGCTTGAGGAAACGGCCGTCGCCGGGACGGCCCAAATATTCGCCCTGGTCGACGACCACCTTGCCGCGTGAGATCACGGTCTCGGTGAAGCCTTTGACGGTGAAGCCCTCGTAGGCGTTGTAGTCGATGTTCATGTGGTGGGTGCGGGCGTTGTAGTAGCTGATGGTCTCCTCGTGCTCGGGATCGAAGATCACGATGTCGGCATCCGAGCCCACGGCGATGGTGCCCTTCTTGGGAAAGAGGCCGAAGATCTTGGCCGGCGCCGTCGAGGTCAGCTCGACGAAACGGTTGAGGTCGATGAAGCCCTTGCCCACGCCGTAGTGGTAGATCAGGCTCATGCGGTTCTCGACGCCGGGGCCGCCGTTGGGGATCAAGCTGAAGTCTTCGCGCCCCAGCTCTTTCTGCTCCTTCAGGCAGAAGGGGCAGTGGTCGGTCGAGATGGCATTGAGGGCGTTGCCACGCAGCCCCTTCCAAAGCTCCTCCTGGTTCCACTTTTCCCGAAGCGGCGGCGTCAGGACGAACTTGGCGCTGTCGAAACCCGGCTGGTCGTAATCGTTGATGTCCAGCAGCAGGTATTGCGGGCAGGTTTCGGCGTGGGCCATGACGCCGCGGGCCTGGGCCAGGCGCAGCTCCTGCAGGGCGTCATAGCTCGAGAGGTGCACGATATAGACCGGCGCCCGGGCCACCTCGGCGATGGCCAGCGCCCGGTGCACGCCCTCGGCCTCGAGGCGGGTGGGGCGCGTCAGCGCGTGGTACTTGGGCTCGATGTGACCGCCGGCCAGGGCCGTCTTGACCAACTCGTCGATGACGATGCCGTTTTCGGCGTGCATGCAGACCAGCGTGCCGTCTTCGCCGGCCTGGCGCATGGTGCGGAAGATGGTGCCGTCGTCCGACAGCAGCACGCCCGGATAGGCCATGAAAAGCTTGTAGCTGGTGACGCCTTCGTCGGCCAGGCGGCGCATCTCGGGGGCACGGCTTTCCGGCATGTCGGTGATGACCATGTGAAAGCCGTAATCGATGGCCGTGCGGCCGGCCGCCTTGGCGTGCCAGGTGTCGAGCGCATCCAGCGCCGAGGTTCCCTTGGTCTGGATAGCGAAGTCGATGAGGCAGGTAGTGCCGCCGAAGGCCGCCGCCCGGGTGCCGGTCTCGAAGGTGTCCGAGGTCTCGGTGCCGCCAAACGGCATCTCCAGATGGGTGTGCGGATCGACGCCGCCGGGGATCACCAGCTTGCCACGGGCGTCGATCACGGTGCCGGCCTCGATGGCCAGGTCGTGGCCGATCAGGTCGACGCTCTGGTCGCTGACGAAGATGTCGGCATGATAGTCGTCGACGGCGGTGACGATACGGCCGTTCTTGATCAGTACGCTCACCTCAGCCTCCCCGGTTCACGGCGTTTCCATTCCCTTGCGTCTAGAGTATCATTTCCAGGTCCCAAGGGAGGACGCAGCAGCAAAATGAATCCACAGGAGGGGGTATGATGGCGAAGGTTGGTGCGAAATCAACCCACACGAAGATCAAGGGCCTGACGCGGCGCGAGTTCGTTGGCACCGTCGGCACCGCCGGCGCAGTGGCCGCCGGAGCGGCAGTTGCAGGCTTTCCCGCAATCGTCCAGGCGGCGGACCCGGTGCGCAGCGTCGGCCTTGGCGTCAGCATCATCAACGAGATCCAGGGCCGGGCCTCGAAGGACCTGGGGTTCCCGGTGCGGGGCCAGGCGCTGGGCTATGGCGCCATGTTCGGCAAGATGCTGAACCAGAACGACCAATACGAGGTGGCCGAAGGCTACTACAACGATTTCGACGTGATGGTGCCGGCCAAGGTCTGGCAGCCCATCGACACCAAGCGCATCAAGGAATGGGACAAGGTCACCGACCTCGCCAAGACCGGCAAGCTGACGCCGGAATCGAACGAGGGCCAGGGCGATGCCCCCTTCCGCCATCTCTGGGTCGACGCCAGCGGCAATCGGGTCAGAGGCCCGTCGCGCTACATCACCGCCCTGCCGGGTTGGCACAACGCCGATTCGCTCGGTTACAACCCCGACGAAACGGGTCGCAAGATCGAGAGCTGGGCCGAGCTTTTCAGTCCCGACTTCAAGGGCAAGGTGGCGCTCCTCAACGTGCCCCAGATCGGCGTCATGGACGCCGCCATGGGCGTCGAGGCGCTGGGCCTGATGAAGTTCGGCGACAAGGGCAACATGACCAAGAAGGAGATCGATTTCCTCATCGATTTCCTCATCAAGAAGAAGCAGGAAGGCCACTTCCGCGCTTTCTGGGAGACCTTCGGCCAGTCGGTCAACCTGATGGTCTCGGGCGAGGTGGTGCTGGAAAGCATGTGGTCACCGGCGGTGACGGCGATCAAGGCCGAGGGTGTCAAGTGCATATACGCCTTCCTCAAGGAGGGCATGCGGGGCTGGCACGGCTGCCTCTCGATCTCGGCCAAGACCACGGGCAAGCGGCTCGATCAGGCCTATGAGTACATCAACTGGTGGCTCAGCGGCTGGCCCGGAGCCTTCGTTGCCCGTCAGGGCTATTACATGTCGGTGCCCGAGAACGTCAAAAAGCATCTCGAGCCGGCGGAGTGGGACTACTGGTACGAGGGCAAGCCGGCGGCCAAGGAGCTGCCCGATCCCTTCGGCACCATCATCGTTCCCAAGGGCGAGATTCGTGATGGCGGCTCCTACTGGAACCGCTTCAAGAACATCGCCGTCTGGAACTCGCTGATGAACGAGAACGACTACCTGGTCAAGCGCTGGACCGAGTTCCTCAACGCCTGATCACGAAGTTCCCCCGGGCCCCGGCCCGGGGGTAATCGGCGGGCCGGGCGGCTGCACCGCGCCGGCCCGTCTTTTTGACGGCCATGACCAGGTGATGCAGCAACCCGCACCCACGCAGCACTCGGGCTTGATCGGTATCCAGCCGGTACCTTCGGGCGCCATCGAGGCAGCCCGCAAGATCCGCCGCGAGGCGGGCTTTCCGGTGGGCTGGTTGATTACCCCGGCGGCGCTTTGGCTATTGATCTTTCTCGTGGTGCCGCTCCTTAGCATCATCACCTTCAGCTTCTGGACCTCGACCGGCAGCGGCATGACGCCGGACCTGACGCTGCAATACTACGGCGATTATTTCTACAACGAAGGCTTCTTCGAGGCCGAGCACCGCAACTATCTCAAGCCCAGTGTCTTTATCCGCACGCTGGGCTCAACCTTCTATTTCACCATCGTGGTGATGGCGCTGTGCCTCCTGTTGGGCTACCCCATCGCCTATTTCCTGGCCATGCAGGTGCAGTCCTTCAAATGGCAGTTGGCGCTCTTTCTCGTCTGCATGGTGCCTTTCTGGACCAGCTACCTGATCCGCGCCGTGGCCTGGATGCCCATGCTGGGGCGGCGCGGCTTGTTGAACAAATTCCTGCTCTCCATCGATGTCATCGACAAGCCGGTGACCTTCCTGCTCTATTCCGAGTTCAGCTACACCATGGCCCTGGTGCAGCTTTACGTAGTGCTGTGCGTCGGGCCGATCTTCTTTTCCCTAGCCAAGATCGACAACGCCATCCTGGAAGCGGCCCGCGACATGGGGGCGACGCCCTTGCAGATCTTCCGCGAGATCATCGGGCCCTTGTCGCTGCCCGGCGTGGCCATCGGCATGATCTTCATCTTCGTTATGATTATGGGCGAGTTCGCCACGGCCGTGGTGGTCTACGGCGGCAAGACCAGCACCACCGGCACGGTGATCCTGAACTACTACGCCATCGCCAACTATCCCTTCGCGGCGGTGAACGCGCTGATGTTGATGCTCAGCATGATGATCGGCGTGGTCATCATCCTCAAGCTCGTCGACATCAGGAAGGAGTTGTAGGAGATGGCAGCGAAGCGTCGTTGGACGCCTGAGCGCCGGCGCAAGGCCTTCGTCAAGGGCGGCTACAGCGTCTACTACGCCATCTTTCTGATCTTCATCTACGGGCCCATGATTGCCATGTTCGTGCTCTCCTTCCAAGGGCGGCGGGGCGGCACCAGCTTTCCCATGCGCGGCGTCAGTCTTTACTGGTACGAAAAGCTGATCGAGCCCTCGACGGTGGGCGATCTGCAGGGCGCCATGGGCCGTTCCATCATGCTGGCACTGATCGTCATGGTCATCACGGCGCTCTTCTCCACCATGCTGGCCATGGCATTTCGCAAGCGCTTCTTCGGCGCCGGCGTGCTCTTCTATACGGTGATGGCCGGGCTCATGGTGCCGGGCATATTGCTGAGTTTGGGCCTGGCCTCGCTGATGAAGCAGGTCGGCATCCCGCCCAACTGGTGGTCCTCGGCGCTGGGCGTGCATGTGGTCTGGACGCTGCCCTTTGGTTTCCTGGTCATGATGGCGGTCTTCAACCGCTTCGATTCGAGCCTGGAGGAGGCGGCCCGCGACATGGGCGCCAGCGAATGGACGGTTTTCAAAGAGGTGACGCTGCCCCTGATCACGCCCGGCATCGTGGCCGCGGGGCTTTTCGGCTTCACGCTTTCCTACGACGAATTCGCCCGCACCACGTTGCTGGCCGGCGAGTTCAATACTCTGCCGCTCGACATCAACGCCTCCATGACCCAGCGCATCCGCCCGACGCTGTTTGCGTTAGGCACCGCGTCGACGGTGTTTTCGTTGCTGATGATCGGCCTTTTTCTGGGCATCTACACCATCCTCTACCGCCGCTCGCGTTAGCGTCATCTAGCCCGTATTTCTCACCGGGTCATGGCCTGCGCGTCGCTGTGGCGTCGACAGGGTAGGCGCGCTACGCCGTGCGATGTGGGACATCGGGCAAGCAGCGCAACGCAGCCTGTCGGCGCCACAGCGCCGTCCGAAGGGTCGCCCCCAACCGCGCGCCCGCTACGGAAAAGGTCGAAGAGCGTAGTCCCACTACGCTCATCGACCTTTTCCTTCCGGATCGCATCACCTGGGGGCGACGCAGGCCGTGACCCGGTGAGAAATGCGGGCTAGCCCTCTGGGATAGCGAGCGGCGTTGTTCTATTGTTTCCCCAGGCAGGGACTCCGAAGCCTTTTTCAAAAGCGGCAAAGACATCCCACAAGTGTTCGTGTGAATTGGAATATTTTTTTTGCGGCCAGAGAATGAATTATGGCGGCGGACTTCAAAACCCGGCTCTATGAAATCCTGGAGGGCGTCAGAGCCCGCGATCCGGTCGCCAAGATCTCGGAAATCCTGCTCGTCAGCCTGATCGCCGCCAACGTGGCGGCCGTCGTGCTCGAGACGGTGCCGGATCTGGTGACGGATTATCAGCGCTTCTTCGAGGTCTTCGAAACGATTTCGGTGGTGATCTTCACGGTCGAGTATCTCGGCCGTCTGTGGACCTCCACCGAGCAACCGGGCCGCCAGGATCAGGCACCCTGGTCGACGCGACTGCGCTACATGCTGACGCCGATGGCGCTGATCGACCTGATCTCGATCCTGCCCTTTTATCTGGCCATGTTCTTTGCCGTCGACCTGCGCTTCATGCGGGTATTTCGCCTGCTCAGGATCCTCAAGCTCACGCGGCACTCCGCCGCGCTTTCCCTGGTGGGGGCGGTGCTCTACGCCGAACGCCGCGCCTTGCTGGCTGCCGGCACGGTCATGCTGGTGTTGCTGGTCTTCGCCTCGAGTCTGGTCTACCTGGTCGAGCGCGAGGCCCAGCCCGAAGCTTTCGCCTCCATCCCCCACGCCATGTGGTGGGGCGTGGCGACCCTGACCACGGTGGGTTACGGCGACATCGCGCCGATCACCCCGCTGGGCAAGCTGTTGGGCGCCGTCGTTACCCTGCTGGGCGTCGGCATGTTCGCCATGCCGGCCGGCATCCTGGCCTCGGGCTTCGCCCAGGCGGTACGCAGCCGTGACTTCGTCGTCAGTTGGTCGATGGTGGCGGAGGTGCCGCTGTTCTCGAAGCTCGAGGCCGTCCGCATCGCCGAAATCGTCAGCATCCTGAGGCCCCGCTTGGCCGTTCCCGGCGAGGTCATTGTGCGCCAGGGCGACGAGGCCAACTGCATGTACTTCATCACCTCGGGCGAGGTGCGGGTGGCGCTGACACCATCGGTGCTGTTGGGGGCCGGCGATTTCTTCGGCGAGTTGGCGCTGCTTTCCGGAGATGTTCGCACCACCACCGTGGTAGCCGACTCGAGCTGTCAGCTCCTCGAACTCACCGCCGATGACTTCCGCAGGATGATGGATAGCAACCAGGACATGGGCCAGGCCATGCACCGTATCGCGGAGCAACGTCGGGCCGAGCTCGGGGCCGAAACGCCGGCCGCGCGAAGCCGGGACTGATACCGAATCCGAATGATCAATTCGGAGGGTAGGCCAGTACGCACGGTACCAAATTCATGAATTGTGCCGTCTGATCAGTGTCAGGCTTGTACCTCTCGAAGACCCGTGCCAGGGTAACGCCATGGCTGTGGGCATAGCTAAAGATGCTTCGCTGCAACCTGGAACCCGATTCGAGAGGGTTGGGCAGCCGCGAAGCATCTGGGTGGTAAAGCGGCTCGTCAGTCTGCCGACCTATCCACCTCACGTCGATATCGAACTGGAGCGGGACCGAAACGAGCGCCGCACCCTTGCCGTGGCGGTGCTCAGGGACAGAGCGCAATACTGTCAGTTGTAGCGGGCTGTCGCCATCTCCGCCTTCACCTGCCGAGGAAAGAGAACGCTCCGCCCTGCCTGCCCGAAACGGGTTCCTCGGTGACCCGCTGGGCGTCGCGTAAAACCTGCTTCATCCCAGGCACCGCGATCGATCCCGAGCGCGGGATCTTGAGCAGCAGATCGGTCCACTTGCGCACCAGGCTGTCGGAGCTTTCGAGCAGCCGGCCGGTCAGCGCAGTGGGCGCCCGGGCGACGAAATCCTCGCGGCTCAGAATGAAGTTCTCGCCGGTGTTGTAAGTCTCATAAAGTCCCGGGTCCAGGGTCAGCGCCCGCAGCGAGAGCGCGAACACCAGCATCGAGAAATGATCGAGCGTGGCGTCGAAATGGCGGCTGTCGCGACGCGGATGCTGAAAGCTGTTGCCCCCCAGCAGCACCGATGGCAGGCCTTTGAGCGGCGGCGCAAAGAAGGAATCGTAGTCGATCAGCCGGAGCTGCCCCTGGGGCGTCACCAGCACGTTGTCGTGCTTCAAATCGCCGTGCGCGATACCCTTCCCGAGCATGTCGAGGCAAATGCTGGCCCAGGCCCGCGTCAACGCCGCCAATCCCTTGCCATGCAGCTTGTGGCAAAGACGCTTGACCGCCGAGCCCATGGTCTCGCCTTCAATCCAGGGCATCAGCACCACCGGGAATTCATTACCCGAAGCGATCATCGAGGTGACGAAGATCTCGTCGGGCATGAAACCGATATCGACCAGGTGCCTCGCCCCCAGCCGCTCGACGAGGTCGACCACCATCTGTTGGCGGCGCTGGAGTTGGGGCAAATCGCGGGTGAACATCTTGATCGCCACCAACTGGTCACCAGGCGCCACTGTGGCCTTGAAGACGGCGGCAAAATTACCGGCCACGAACACCGGATTGCCGTTGTCGTCGACGACCGGCTTGACCTCGAGTTTGGCGAACCGCCCGGCGGCGTTGCGCACGGCGGTGACGAAGTCGCTGATGGTCGGATAGGTCACCGCCGGTTCCCGGAACCCGCGCCGCGGCGGCTAGCCCGCAAGTTGCTGCGAACGCCAAGAAACTCAGCGCCCGCGCAGGGGAAAAATGGCGGCAAACGCCATTCTTGGCAAGACCGATGCTGTAGCGCGCCGGCTCGCTTACTGTGGCCCTGACGGCGGTCGAAAAATTGCCTGGTACGTGCATGGTATCCCTGAATCAGTTGTTGGCAACGAAATCCCCGGGCGAACTGAGTGCCCTGGCGGAGCGGCTCGACTACATGGCCGATGCCAAGGTCGTAGGCCCCCTCAAGGCCGCGGCGGTGACGACCAAGGGCGGGGCCGGCGCAAAGGCCGCGGCGGCCGGCTCGGCGGCCAAGTCCGCCGCCGTCGGCGCCGACGCCACGGGAAGCAAGGCGGGGCTGGCCGCCGGCAGCATCTGGAGCGGCAAAAGGTTTGGCCTGGATCTCGGCCTGGGGCTCGGGCCTTGGGGGCCGATCCTGCTGGGTGCGGCCGGCCTGGCGGCAATCTACGGCCTGGTCAGGATGCGCCGGGCCAGAGAGGCGTCGGACGAAAGCCTGCTGGTCGAGGCCTTGATGGAGAGATATCCCGACTTCGACTGGCAGAAATTCCTGACCACGGACTCCCCTCTCGATCTCAGAGCCTATCTCGAGGAACGCGGTATCATTCCCGGGACGGGAACCTAGCGCGTATTCCCTCCTGACCAGGGTCAGGTCAATATTCCTTTGACTCCTGGTGCTGTTTGCTCATGATGTAATTCGCGTTATCGACAATCATTCGCATTCCGTTGGATGTCTGGAGATAGGCGCGGAGATTACGGGTTTGTCCTTGGATACAGGGGAGGATACAGGGGTATACGATGAACACGGTGGGAAGCAGCGGGGAAGTTCTGGAGCGGTCGGCCAACGGCCGCACCTTGGCCGACTTGCGGCCCGGTGAAAAGGGCTATGTCGGTGGTATCGAGAGCAGTATTTCGCTGAAACGCCGGTTGTCGGCCATGGGCGTCGTCTCGGGTGTCGAGGTTTCGCTGGAACACACGGCGCCGATGGGTGATCCGCGCGTCTACACCATCCTTGGCTACAATCTCAGCCTGCGCAACGAAGATGCCCGCAAGGTCATGCTGAAGGCCGAAGATTGATGGGCCGCTGACCGCAGTAGCAGGGGAGGCGATCATGGATGCAACCATCGAAATGGTCGTTCTCGGCGTCGTCCTGGCGATTTGCCTGGTCCTGGTGGTGCGCCACGTCAAGCGCCAGGTTTTGCCTTCGGGAACCTCGGACGGCTGCCCGGGCTGCTCCCAGGCTGACGATTGCGCGAGCAAAAACAAACCCGACCAGGCCGGCCGTGACCCGGTGAGAAATGCGGGTTAAGCAGTCCGGCCCAGCAGCGCCGGCCCGATCCGGCTGAACAAGCGCCTCGACACCAGCAGTGCCAACACTACCCCCGAGGTCAGCGCCAGCCATTGGGGCACGAACTCGGTTTCCACCATTTCCGCCGCCATATCGACGTTCAGGCCGGCGACCAGGCCATCGACCACCAGGCCGGCGGCGACGCTGGTGAGGCAGATGCCGACCAGGTACATCACCATGGTCCGCGTCCCCATCTCGTTCCTGACGACGGCCAGGGTGGCGACGTTGGTGGCCGGCCCGGCCAGCAGGAAGACCATGGCCGCGCCAGGCGAGACGCCGGCCAGCAGGAGGCTGGCGGCCAGCGGGGTCGAGGCGGTGGCGCAGATGTACATGGGGATGCCGGCCAGCAGCATCACACCCATGGCCAAGGGGCCGCTGCCCCACTCCGCCAGGGCCTGCCCGGGCACATAGGTGGTGACGATGCCTGCGATCACCAGACCGATGCCGAGCCAGAGCACGAAATCGTCGAGGATGTCGGTGAGCGCATACCGCACGCCATCGGCAACCTTTCGCAGCTTTCCGGCCAGGCCCGATGCAGCCGGCGGGGCGGCAACCGCCTCGCCGCAGCAGGCGTCGGCGCAGCCCGACGCAGTCTCCGCCTCTGTCGCCGCTGCCGCCGCTGCCGCCGGCTTGGCCCTATCAGGCGCCTCCTTGACCAAACCCACCGCCAGGCCCGTCATCAGGGCGCTGGCAACCGCGGCGACGGGGCGGGCCACGGCCATGAACGGCCCCAAGAGCGCATACGACACCGCCACTGAATCGATGCCGGTTTCGGGCGTCGAGATCATGAAGGAAACCGTCGCTTGGCGTGAGGCGCCGGCCCGGCGCAGGCCGATCGCCGCCGGCAGTACGCCGCAGGAGCAGATGGGCAGGGGCGCCCCCAGCAGGGCGGCGCCGGCGGTGGCGCCCAGGCCCTCGCCGGCCATCCAGCGCTGCACCCCGGTTTCCGGCATCCAGGCCTTGATCACGCCGGCCATCACCAGCCCGAACAGCAGCCACGGCGCGGCTTCCAGATAAAGCCCAAGAATGTTGCCGAGCAATTCCACCACTGCCTCCAAGCCTATGGCCCCGCTCTTTCCCGCCACCGGGCAGCACCGGCGGCGGGTCGTGGAATCCCCGACTTCGCAGGCCTATGTGTGGCCCGGGTCGGGCCAATGTCAAGCCTGGGTCGGGAACGATCCCTCTCTACCTCAATACCCCTAGAAAGGATATTGACATTCATTCGCAAACCTATTCTAACCTTATTAGGAATGCTTCTCAATTGGTGAATTGAGGCGCCCACCAAGGGTACAAAAAGGGCAAAAAGTGCCGAGGCTGGCAAGATCCTACGCCGACCAGAGGATTGGAGCTCGCTCGGTCCGGATGAACTCAAACGCCCCATGACACTGTCAATCGAGGGGGACTAGCAGTGAAGGACAGAATGGTTACCGTTGCCCTGGTGGGTAACCCGAACTCCGGCAAGACGACCCTTTCCAATTGTCTCACGGGCGCCCACGACGGGGTTGGCAACTATCCGCGGGTGACCGTGTCCAAGCGGGCGCGGGATATCCAGCACATGGGCTGGACCTTCAAGTTGGTTGATCTACCCGGAATTTATTCGCTGACCTCGCAATCCCCGGAAGAACGCATCGGTCGCGATTTTATCCACGCCGAGCGCCCGGATATCGTCCTCAACGTCCTCGACGGCGGAAACCTCGATCGCAGCCTGTTTTTGACCTCGCAGTTGATCGAAATGGGCCGCCCGCGGGTCTATGCCTTGAACATGGCCGACGAAATGCGCCGCAAGGGCCACACCGTTGATCTGAAGGCGCTGGGATCCATGCTGGACGGTCCCGTCATAGAGACCGTCGCCACCAAGGATCAGGGCGTGGAAGAGCTGTTGGACGCCGTCGTCTCGATTGCCGAAAGCGGAGCCCTCGAGGACCGCCCGATGAAGGTCCCTTATGACAGCCATCTCGAAGGTGCCATTGAAAAGGTGCGAAACGCGGTGGCGGAACTCCATCCTGGTGCGCTCGAGTCCGAGCAAAGCCGTTGGCTGGCGATCAAGCTACTGGAAGGCGATGATGAAATTCTGCGACAGGAAGGTGACCACGCCTTGCTGATCGAGATGATTCGCCGTGAACGTTTAGACCTCTCCCATTCCCACGGCGACGACGTCGAAACCATGTTTGCGGACTCGCGTTACGGCTTCATCCACGGCCTGCTTTCGGAAGCGCGCGAAATATCCATCAGCCCGGAAAAGCGGATGAGCCAGACACGCAAGCTGGATTCCGTGTTGTTGCACCGCACCCTGGGCCTGCCCTTGTTCCTGTTCTTCATGTGGCTGATGTTCGAGACCACCTTTACCCTGGGCGCCTATCCCATGGACTGGATCGACGCTGGCGTGGCCCTGATCGGCGAAGCCGTGGCGGGGGTGCTGCCCGATGGCATGGTCAAGGATCTGCTGGTGGACGGCATCATCGCGGGCGTCGGCGGCACCATCATCTTCCTGCCCAACATCGTTATCTTGTTCTTCTTCCTCGCCTTTTTCAGCGAAAGCGGCTATCTGGCGCGCTCGGCCTTCCTGCTTGACCGCCTGATGCACGCCTTCGGCCTGCATGGCAAGGCCTTCATTCCCCTGGTCATGGGTTTTGGCTGCAACGTGCCGGCGATCATGGCGACACGCACGATTGAAAGCGAAAAGTCGCGGTTGATCGCTATTTTGGTCAACCCGTTCATGTGTTGCTCGGCCCGCCTGCCGGTGTTCATCCTGTTTGCCGGTGCCTTTTTTGCCCAGTGGGCCGGCACCGTGGTGTTTTTGATTTATATGCTAAGCATGGTTATCGCCCTGGGCGCGGCGGTGTTCCTCAACCGTTTCGTGGTGCGCGGCGGCGACGAGGCCTTCGTCATGGAACTGCCGCCCTACCGCCTGCCGACATTGGGCGCCTTGGTCTACCATATGTGGGACAAGGCGTCGGACTTTCTCAAGAAGATCGCCGGCGTGATCCTGGTCGGCTCCATCGTCTTGTGGTTCCTGCAGGCCTTTCCCAAGGAAGTGCCCTGGAGCATGGACTACGACGGACAGATCGCCACCCTGGAGGCCCAGCCCCAAAGCGAGCAGCGCGACGCCGTCATCACAAAGCTGGAGAACGAGAAAGCCCGCGAGCATCTCGAGAAGAGCTACCTGGGCCGCACGGCGCACGCCGTCACCCCGCTGTTCGGACCCCTTGGCTTCAACTGGCGTGACACCACCGCCATCCTCACCGGTATCGTCGCCAAGGAAGTGGTGGTCGCCAGCTACGCCGTCATCTATGCCCAGGGCGAGGAAGCGACCGAGGAATCGGGCCGCCTGCGCAAAGCCCTGGCCGCCAGCATGAGCCCGCTGGTTGCCCTGGCTTTCATGGTGTTTGTGCTGATTTATGCGCCCTGTCTGGCCACCATCGCGGTGATCCGCCGCGAAGCCGGAGGCTGGCATTGGGTCGGTTTCTCGGTAGCCTTTTCGATGAGCCTGGCCTGGCTGCTGGCGTTCTCGGTCATCACCGTTGGCGGAGTGTTTGCCTGATGGAAGACCAACTGGTCGAATACATCGTGCTTGGCCTTGTGCTGTTCTCGTGCCTGATCTTCATTTCACGAGCGACCTGGCGCAAGTTCGGTCCCAACGCAGGCCTCGGTTGTGGCGGCGGCTGCGGCTGTTCGGACGCTGCCGACAATTCCGATGCCTCTTGCGCACCGCCTCAGGGATCTACATAGCCGGCCCCTCTCCCCCCGGTACCTCGCAAGTTTCAAGAAGATTCCTGCCGCGGCAATCGCTTGAGGCATCCACGCCGGCAGCCAGCCGGAACCATCGCGGGCAGGCGGCTCTCTACAGATCCGACATCGGCACCTGATCCTTGACTCGGTCCGGCTGAGTATATTATCAATTGCGATTGCGGGTGATTCGCATTAGCGTTTGGAGTGATGACTGGAGATTGATCTCAGTCTGTTTGAAATGGTTCTTATCGTTGCCAGAACATCATGAATTTGTTGGTTTGATTTTGAATCAACCTAGAAAATGGAAAGGACGATCATGAAATCACCGTACCGTATCGTTGTTGCCGTGGCGCTGGCGGGCGCCACTTTGGCGACGACCGCCGCCTGGGCCGGCGAGGTCAACCTTTATTCCTCGCGCCAACCTTTCCTCATGAAACCCTTGCTCGATGCCTTCAGCAAACAAAGCGGCATCAAGGTCAACATGGTCTATTTGAAGAAGGGCATGCTGGAACGCCTCAAGGCCGAGGGTGCCAATAGCCCAGCCGACCTGGTGCTCACCGCCGACATCGGCAATCTGCACAACCACGCCAAGGCGGAGCTGTTGCAGCCGGTCCGATCGGCGCTTCTTGAAGCCAACATTCCCGCCCAATACCGCCACCCCGAGGGCCTGTGGTACGGCCTGACCAATCGGGCCCGGGTGATCTTCGCCGACAAGCAGCGGGTCAAGCCGGGCGAGGTAACGTCTTACGAGGACTTGGCGGCGCCGCACATGAAAGGCCGCGTCTGCATCCGGTCCGGCAAGCACGTCTACAACGTCTCGCTGCTGGCCTCGATCGTCATGACCGAGGGCAAAGCGGCGGCCACGAATTGGGCCGAGGGACTTAGGGCCAACCTGGCGCGCAAGCCCCAGGGCAACGACCGGGCCCAGGTCAAGGCGGTCTACCAGGGCGTCTGCGACGTGGCCATCGGCAACACCTACTACATGGGCAAGATGGCGACCAACGAGAAGGATCCGGAGCAGAAGAAGTGGGCCGCCGCGGTGAACCTCATCTTCCCCAACCAGAAAGATCGCGGCACTCACGTCAACATCTCCGGTGCCGGCATCACGCGGAGTTCCAAGAACAGGGCCAACGCCCTCAAGCTGGTCGAGTTCCTGTCGAGCGCGACGGCGCAGAAGATCTATGCCGAGCGCAACTTCGAATACCCGGTCAAGCCGGGCGTGCCGCTGCATCCGCTGGTGGCATCGTGGGGCAGCTTCAAGGCCGACCAGGCCTTCCTGGCCCAGGTCGCGGAGCAGCGCACGACGGCTTCGCGCATCATGGATCAGGTGGCTTTCAACCGCTGAGCCCGGCCGCGGGATGCCGGCACGGAATTTGATGTCCATCGCCGCAAGCCACAAAATGGCGGCCGTGCCGCTCGACGGCTGGACCATCACCTCGCTGGCCATCGCCGGGGCCGCTATGGTTCCCATCGCGGCAGTCATCGGGCTGGCCTTTTCGCCGGGCGACGACATCTGGTCGCACTTGGCCTCGACGGTGCTGCCGGGCTACATCGCCACGACCTTGCAGTTGATGCTGGGGGTTGGCCTGGGCACGCTGCTGATCGGCGTCGGCGGGGCCTGGCTGGTGACCATGTGCCGCTTTCCCGGGCGGCGCATTTTCGAATGGGCCTTGCTGCTCTCGATGGCCATGCCGGCCTACGTCATCGCTTACGTCTACACCGATGTCCTGGAATATGCCGGCCCGGCGCAAGGGACGCTGCGCGAGATTTTCGGCTGGACCACCAGGCGCGACTACTGGTTCCCCGAGATCCGCTCGTTGGGCGGCGCCACCGCCATGATGACGCTGGTGCTCTACCCCTATGTCTATCTGCTCTCCCGGGCCGCCTTTATCGAGCAATCGGTGGGCGTGCTGGAGGCCAGCCGGGTGCTGGGCCGGGGGCCCTGGCAGAGTTTCTTTTTTGTCGCCCTGCCGCTGGCCCGGCCGGGCATCGTGATCGGCTTGTCGCTGGTCCTGATGGAGACGCTGAACGATTTCGGCACGGTCGATTTCTTTGCCGTCAACACCTTCACGCTGGGCATCTTCGACGTCTGGATGAACATGAACAACGTCGCCGGGGCGGCCCAGTTGGCCTCGGTGCTGCTGCTCTTCGTGATGGTCCTGGTACTGACCGAGCGCTTTGCCCGGCGCAAGCAGCGCTTCCATCACACCACGACCAAGTACCAGGCCCTGCCCGGCTACCGCCTGAGCGGCGGCCGTGCCGCCCTGGCCACCACGGCCTGCCTGATCCCTGTGCTGTTCGGATTCCTCTTGCCCACCGGCGTGCTGGTCTCGCTGGCGCTGCAACATTTCGACGCCGCCCTCTCGGCCGAGATCCTGGTCCACGCCGCCAACAGCGTCAAACTCTCGGCCCTGGCCGGTCTCATGGCCGTCGTCGTAGCCATCGTCATGGCCTACAGCGTGCGCCTCAAGGGCGGGCGCCTGCTGCGGGCCGTGACGCGGCTGGCCGGCATGGGTTATGCGGTGCCGGGCGCCGTTTTGGCGGTTGGCGTCATGGTGGTGCTGGGGGCTCTCGACAACCGCATCGATGCCTTGGCCCGCCAGAGCTTCGGCATCTCCACCGGGCTGTTGTTCAGCGGCACCATCGCTGCCGTCACCTTCGGCTATTTGGTGCGCTTCCTGGCCCTGGCGCTGGGCACCGTCGAGGCCAGCCTGGGCAAAATCACGCCCAGCATGGACGGTGCTTCGCGCAGCCTGGGCCACGGCGCCATGAGCACCATGCGCCGCGTCCACCTGCCGCTGATGCGGGCCAGCCTGCTGACGGCGGTGCTGCTGGTCTTCGTCGACTGCATGAAGGAACTGCCCATGACCATCATTCTGCGGCCCTTCAATTTCTCGACGCTGGCCACCTTCGTGCACCAGTACGCCTCGGACGAACAGCTTGGCGAAGCGGCCCTGGCGGCGCTCGGCATCGTCGGCGTGGGCATCGTGCCGGTGGTGCTGCTGAGCCTGGCCATCGGCCGCTCGCGGCCGGGCCCGGAACAGAATCAGGGGCAAGAGGAGTAGGGAAATGCAAGGTCTACACGTTCACGGCGTCCATCACGCCTACGACGGCGTCGAGGTGCTGGACAACGTCTCGCTGACCGTTCCGGCCGGCGAACTGGTCTGCCTGCTGGGTCCCTCGGGTTGCGGCAAGACGACACTGTTGCGCCTCGCCGCGGGCCTGGAAAAGCTGCAAAAGGGCCAGATCACCATCGCCGAGAAGGTGGTGGCCGAGCCCGGCCGTCAGTTGGCGCCGGAACACCGTCGCGTGGGTTATATGTTCCAGGACTACGCCCTCTTTCCCCATCTGACGATCCTCGACAACGTCACCTTCGGGCTCTTCCGCCGGCCCCGGCCCGAGGCCCGCCAACGCGCCCTGGAAATGCTCGACCAGGTGGGCATGCTGGACCAGGCGGAAAAACATCCCCACATGCTGTCGGGCGGCCAACAGCAACGCGTCGCCCTGGCCCGCGTGCTGGCACCGGAACCCAGGCTGGTGCTGCTGGATGAACCCTTCTCCGGCCTCGATACCAACATGCGGGCGCGCATCCGCGAGGAAACGCTCAGCGTGCTGCGCCAAAGCGGCGTCGCGACGCTCATGGTCACCCACGACCCCGAGGAGGCCATGTTCATGGCCGACCGCATCAAGGTCATGGGCAGTGGTGGCCGCGTGCTGCAGGCCGGGCGCCCGGCCGACATCTACTACAAGCCCGTCGACGAATACGTGGCCCGACTGTTCGGCCACATGAACCATATCGAAGGCGTAGTCTTGAACGGCGGCATCGAAAGCTCGTTCGGGGCGATCAGCAGCGACAGTTTCGAGGATGGCAAGGCTGTCAGGGTGCTGATCCGCCCCGAAGGCCTGGTGCTGAGCAACGGCGACGGGGGCACGGAAGGCACACCGGTGGAGATCGTCTCCAGCCACCTTTTGGGCAACTCCAGTCTGGTGCGCTGCCGGTTCAGCGAGGGTGAGAACCGTGGCACCGAGTTTCAGGCGCGCGTGTCCGGCACTTTCGACGCCGCCGAAAAGGGGCAGATTCGCGCCCGCATCGACCGGCGCCACGTCTTTCTTTTCGGCCAGGCATGAGCCCGGCAAGTTCCCGGAACCAATTGAAATGGCTGAATCAATGGTCGAACTGACACCATCGTATGAACTCGAAAACCAGCTCCTGGACGATGATCATCGCCGCCTGGTCGATCCCATCAACGCTGTCGTCCAGGCGCTGGACGAGGGCCGCCCCGAGGACTGCGTGAAGCTGGTCCCCGAATTCGTCGAGGTTGCCAAAAAGCATTTCAAACGCGAGGAAGCCTTGCTCGAGCACTATGGCTATCCCGAAATTCAAAAACACCGCGACCACCATATGGGCCTCGACGACAAGATGGACACCATGCTCATGCTGGCGGGAAACAGTGCCGAGAACGAAACGGCACGACAAAGCCTGCGCAAGGAACTGATCTATTTCCTGATGGACGACGTGATTAACGCCGATCTCGACTTCAAGGGCTTTCTGGCCGCCGCGGCGGCGCACGAATAACCGGCCAAGCCACTGCGGCAACTGTTCGGGAAAATCCTGAGCTTGATTGATGATCTACGACGAAGACCCGCTCCGGCGTAGGCCAAGGAAATCGACGGCAAGGTGAAAACGTCAGGAAAGCTGCGTCTGAACGGCGGAAAATATGGTCAAAGGGGCTTCCAGAAGCGGTCAAACCGCTAAAATCAGACCATCCGATGGTTGCTG
>JASLXG010000087.1 GCA_030740435.1 Alphaproteobacteria bacterium
CGTTACACGCTGGACAAAATCGAAGCCGCCGCCGTGGTGAAAGGCGTCGGTTTCGGCGACAGGGCGCTGCGTTTCGAAGCCGACGATGGCGAGTCCCGCATCGCATTGTTGAACCCCGAGGGTGCCGAGTGGCTGAAAAACTTCGTCATGTCGGCGCTGGCCGAAGCGCCGGAGCGGGAATACGGACTGGGGCCGGGTGATTGGTAAAATAGGGCACTTTTCCCGGCCCTGGCGCGGGGCGAATAGCGCGCGCGGGGCTCAAGTCTTGAAATGTGAATTTCTGCGCAGCGGGGGATAACCCGGCCTGACGCGCACGGGGATAGGGTCCGGTCTTGAATCGTGAATTTCTGTAATCCGACCCCCTCTTGTCTCCGCCCGAAACCCGCAGGCACCCGAATTGCCCCCCCCTTGGGGGACCTCAGCCCTTCGGCGGGAACGGATCGTTGCCGTAGGAATCGCGCTCCCGAATGCGCCCGTTGCGACCGTGGATGAGGAGCTCCGTCTCCTGGTTTCGGGCCACCTCCCGGCCACGTTCGATGGCCTCCTGCTGGGTGGGGTGGAGGGACGTGGCGCGCTGGCTGCCGGCGCCGCGGACAGCCCATCCTTCGTCATGGGGAACTACGTGCTGGTTGCGTTTACTCATCGTTGCCTCTCAATTTCAAAAGGGTTGCACCACGGGACAGCGTCAGCAGTGTTGCCTTGACGATGGCCGATCAGTGGTTTACATATTGTACATAATAATCTTTTTTGTAAACTGCAAGCTCAAAGGTAGCCAATGTTTGGAGATCGTCTGAAGCTGGCCCGAAAAAAGGCCCGTTACTCGTTGCGAGCGCTCTCTGAAGCGCTGGACAACGAAGTGACCGCCCAGGCCATCGGCAAGTACGAGCGCGGCGAGATGATGCCGAGCTCGGGCGTGCTGATGCATATGGCCAGGATCCTCGGGGTGACGCTGGATTTCCTGCTTAGCGATCAGGTGGAGGAGCTCGAGGGCCTCGAATTCCGCAAGCTTTCGGGCACCCGCGCCAAAGAACGGGCGGGCGTCGAGGCCGAGGTCATCGACCACCTGCAGCGCTACCTCGCCATCGAGGAAATCCTCGATCTCGAGAGCAGCGCCTGGAGGGCACCCCGCTTAGGCAACCGCTTTCTCGGGCAGGAAGGTGACGGTGAAATCCTGGCCCAGAATCTGCGCCGGGAATGGAAGCTCGGGATCGATCCCATCCCCAACATGACCTCGCTGCTGGAAGACCGGGGCATCAAGGTCCTGGTCATTGCGCTGCCGGGCCGCGTTTCAGGCCTCACTTGCCTGGTTCGCCGGCCGGGGCACGACACCTTGGTGCCGGCAATCGTGGTCAATGAGCACGTCACTCTTGAGCGACGGCGGCTGACGCTGGCGCACGAATTGGCACACCGGTTGATCGATGAGTCCTCGCCGGTCGACCAGGAAAAGGCATGCCACGTCTTTGCCGGAGCTTTTCTGGTGCCCAGGGAGCATTTGGTGCAGGAGATTGGCGAACGGCGAAAGGCACTGGGTTATCGCGAGCTGATTCAGCTCAAGCGCATGTACCGGATCAGCGGGGCGGCACTTCTGGTACGCCTCAAACAGGTCGGCGTGATCGACGGCTCGACACTCACTTATGCCTTCCAGACCTACGCCCGCCGCTGGCGGTCGGACGAGCCCGAACCGCTGGAGGGAGCGGACGACCGGGGAAAGCGCGAAAACCCGCAACGCTTCGAAAGGCTTTGCTTCCGGGCGCTGGCCGAGGGGCTGGTGTCGCCCGGCAAGACAAGCGAGCTTTTGCGCCAGCCTTTGGCGGTAATCGAAAAAGGAATAAAGGGACCAGCCGCAGGCGATGCGCATCGTGGTCAGTGACACGAGCTGCATGATCGACCTGCGCAAGGCCGGTCTTCTCGAGGCAGCGCTCGGGCTCCCCTACACCTTCGTCATGCCCGACACGCTCTTTGAAGACGAGTGGCTCAGCCTGAACGATGCGGAAAAGAGGCCGTTACTCGATCTCGGGCTGGAGGTGCACGGTCTACCAGGGCCATCAGTCGAACGCGCGGCATGGCATTTCAATCAGCACCGCAGACTCAAGCTCAACGACTGCTTTGCGCTCACGCTGGCCGAAGAGATCGAGGGCTGCATCCTGCTGACAGGCGACGGATTCTTGCGCCGGATAGCAGAAGGCTGTGGGATCGAAGTTCGGGGTGTGCTCTGGGTAACGGACGAGTTGGAGGCTCATGGAGTGGTGCCACTTTCGTTGCTGCACCAAGCGCTCCAGCTCTTTCACGAAGACGAGTTGGTCTATCTGCCGGAAAGAGAAGTGCGCCGGCGCATCAGGCGGCTGGCGCGGCGTATCTAGGCTAATTGCACCGGGGGTAGTGCGGCCTGGGCCCCGTCCGCGGCCCCCCCCTCCCGCGAAGCGCCCCAACGCTGGTCGCCCGGCCTGACGCGAGGGACGGCGCCGGAAAAGGCTATGCCAAGCTGGCGGAACATGGGAACCTCGCCGGCCGGACGCAGCTGATCGGGATCGTACCGCATGACCCCCTTTGAACGCATCAAAGCCGTTTGCCGCGGTGAGCTCCCGGACCGGGTGCCGTTCGTCTTGCTGCTGCGCGAGTTCGCCCTGAAACACGCTGGCGTGCGGTTCGTAGAGGCCTACAGCGACCCCGACGCCTACGTCCGGGCGCAAGTAAAGGTGCTGCAGGATTTCCGCCTGGATGCGGTTTGCGATCTTTTCGTAACCCCCGCCGTCGACGAGGCGCTGGGGGCGAAAATCGTCTTTCCCGACGACGATCCGCCGTGGATCCCCGAGCCCAGCGTGGCGACGACCGGGGACCTGGGAAAATTCGCCAAACTGGATCCCCTTTCACACGGGCGCATGCCCTACCTTTTGGACATCGTTTCGAGGCTGAAGCGTGAAGTGGGGCCCGACATCCCGGTCCTGGCCTGGCCCTCGGTGCCCTTCCGCACGGCCTGTATGCTGATGGGCAGCCAGGAACTCTATCGCGGCTTCTATAAGAAACCCGAATTCGTGCACGACCTGATCGAGGCCTGCTATGAGCCTTGTCTGGCCTACGGCAAGGCGCTCTTGGACGCCGGGGCCGACATCATCTTCACCTCGAACCCGACGGCCAGCACCGGCTGCATCTCGCGCCAGCACTACGAAGAATACGCCCACGCCACGACCCGGGACATGCACCTGGCGCTCAAAGCCTATGGCGCCGAGACCATCATCTTCCACCCCTGCGGCACCTGGCACGACCGCCTCGACCTGCTGGCCGAAATCGGGGCCGACGTGCTGCACTTCGACAAGGTCGACATCGCAGCCTTCAAGTCCCAATACGCCGATAAATGCGTCTACATGGGTAACGTCAGCACGGTGGACACGCTGCTGAGCGGCACGCTGGCTGCGGTGGAAAACGAAACCCTAAGCTGTCTCGAGAAGGGGGCGGGCGGCGGCAGGTACATCCTGAGCGCCGATTGCATCGTGCCGCGGGATACGGACCCGGCGCATTTGAGCGCCATGGCCGATGTGGTCGAGCATTACGGCACATATGGTTGATATGAAATAATTCCATATCGTCAACCGCAAGAAGGACATGATCGTCTTCGGCGGCGTCAAGGCGCCCAGGCGGATCGAGTTCGTTGCGGAGTCGCCGCGAAGCGCCGCCGGCAACGTGCCGAAGCGGCAGTTTCGCGAGCGCTTCCGGGAAGGCCGCGAGCGGCGGGTCACCGCGTGGGGTCACACACGCATGGGGTCACAAGCCTTGGGCATTGCCTTGGGCGGCTCCCGAAAAACGCGCTGCGTCCTTGGGCATTCCAACAGAACTTGAAATGCCCTAATAGGGGAAGTCGACGCCCAGCGCGGCCACTTTCTCCTTCACGCTTTTGAACATGTCGAGATACCAGGTCATGGGCTGGGCGCTGCGGACGTCGTAGCATTCCTGGAAGGGTTTGCCCTTGGGCGCATCGGCGATGCGGTCCTCGTACTGAGACAGCAGCTCGAGGACGATGGCGTTGGCCTGGGCCCGGGTCATCGCCTGTCCGGCCACGGCATGGCCCACTTCGCAGGCCAGGCGGGCCTCGAGCGGCGTGGCGTAGTTGCGGTACTTGTTGCGGGCCACCGCCGTCTCCCACAAGTCGCCGCCCGAAACGGTGCTCGCCAAGCCATGTGCGGCGGCCTCGTAGAGCACCATTTCGGTGCCCGAGCCGGCATTGAGAAAGCCGTTGGAGGTGGTCAGGATGCGGCTGTTTCGGCTCACCGCCTGATGCGTCACGCTGACCACCCAGAGCATCTCGCGTCCGCTGTTGGAGGTGTGGTGCAGGTGGAAGGGGAAGCTTTGCTGAAAATGGGCCTGGTAGATGGTCAGCCCGACCAGGTGGTAGGCCGTCTCCAGAATCGCCGTGCCCTCGGCCCGGCCGGCATAGCCGCCATAGATGGCGCCGCTCAAACAGCCGATGAAGCAGCCGAATTGGTTACAGTGGGCGATCTTGTTCAAGAGCTCGTTGTCGATGTTGAGCTCGCTAAGCACGCCGATCAGCCGGGCATCGCTCTGGCGCACCCCCCATTCGTCGTTGCTCACCGCGATCTGCCCCGCATCGGTGAGCGCCGTGCCCACGGCTACCAGACAGAGACCCGGCCGGCCCACCAACTTGGCCGCCTGGCGCAGGCTCATGGCGTGTTCGACCACGCCCGCCATCTCGGTCGGGCTGCCGGCCTTGATCTTGCGGCCCATGCTCTCCTCCAGGATCGGCGCACAGACACTGTCGGCCAAAGGCTCCTGGAGATAGGCCATGGACATGGGCAGGAAGATCTCCTCGTCGCAGGTGATGTCGCCGCTGAAGATGCAAAAGGGCGGCCTGGTATCCTCCGGCCCGCGATGGCGCCACCAGCGGGCCTCCTTGCCCGCCCCCACCAGGTATTGCCCGGGGGCATGGTAGAGCGCCTCCCGGAGCTCGGCATCGTCGAGCAGAATGCGGCGGTGGCTGTCGACATTGAGCACGCCCACCTCGAGAAAGAGCTCGGTCGCTGCCTGCCAGACGCGGTCGGCCAGGTCGTCGTCGGCGGGTACGGGGGAATCCGGATCGAATTTGATTTCGTATTTCTTAATCAGTTCCTTGATCTTGGGCATGAATATCTTGACGTTGAAGTCTTCGACTTCGCAAAACGGGCCGGTATTCGCCCGCTCCATGATTTCCCACATTTTATACATGCTAGGACGCCCTCTCCGTCATCACGCGTTCGAGGATTTCGACGCTCGAGGCGGCGTTCTCTCCCCAGCTGTCGGCGCCGCATTCCGCCACCCAATCCTGCGTCACCGGAGCCCCACCGAGGATCACGTGGTAGTCGTCGCGCACACTCTTGGCCTTGAGGATCTCGATGATTTCCTGCTGGGCCGGCATGGTCGTCGACATCAGCGAGGAGGCGCCGATGATGTCGGCACCGACCTCCTGGGCCTTTTTGACGAAGTCCAAGGCGTTGACGTTGAAGCCCAAATCGTGCACCTCGAAACCCTGGGCCCGCAGCAGCCGGACCACGATCTCCTTGCCGATGACGTGCACGTCGCCGGCCACGGTGCCGACCACCATGGTGCCCTTCTTCTCGATGGCCTGGGCCGATTTCTCGATCTCCGGCTGCAATTCCGCCATCGCCGCTTTCATGGCCTCGGCGGCCATCACCATTTCGGGCAGAAAAATTTCCATGCGCGCGAACTGATCGCCGATCTCGCGCATGCCGGCGGTCATGGCGGCGATGATCTCGTCGATCGCCAGCCCGGCCCGCAACGCTTCGTTGGCGGCGGCGGCGGCGTCTCCCTCCTCGCCACTAATTACAGCATCGATCAATGACTTCAACGCGGTCATTTTATTGCCTCTCCTGTTTCCCCTGTTCCGCCTGTTCCGCTCTGTTCGGCTCTGTTCGGCTCTGTGGCTCCAATCTGGCAACTCAAGCCCGACGCTTTCCGGTAAATCGGCAAGGCAAAGTATTGCCAAGCGGCCGCCATAACACAACGAGCGATAAGATCCCGCCGCGCTCAGTCCGCCAGGAATTCGCCCAGGGCAGCGTTCGTCGCCTGCATCTCGAAGTCCTGGCCGATGCTGATGCGCAGACAATCCTCGTAGTCGGGCTGGTTGAACCTGCGGGCGATGATGCCGCGCGACAACAGGAAGCGGTTGGCGGCCTCGGCCGAACGGGCCCCGCTATCGGGGAAGCGCATGAGCACGAAGTTGGTTTGACTGGGATAGACGAAAAGGCCGAGATCCTCGAGCTGGCCCGAGAAGCGGGCGCGCCAGGTAAGGTTGTGTTGGCGCGCCCGGGCGGTGAATTCGCTGTCCTCCAGGGCGGCGATGCCGCCGGCCACGGCGGCGTTGCTCAGCGGGAAGGTAAGCCCCAGCCGGCCCAGCACCGCGACCACTTCGGGGGGGCCGAAAAGCCAGCCCAGGCGCAGACCGGCAAGCCCGTAGATTTTCGAAAAGGTGCGAAGGACGACGACGTTGTTGGCGCTGGCGGCCAGCGCCATGCCGTCCTCGTAGTCCGGGTCCGAGACATAATCGGTGTAGGCGCCGTCGATGGCCAACACGGTGTGGTCGGGCAGCCCGGCGTGCAGGCGGCGCAACTCGGCCCCCGAGATCCAGGCGCCGGTCGGGTTGTCGGGGTTGGCCAGCAGAACGATTCGCGTGCGTTCCGTAAGGCATGACAGCACGGCGTCGACGTCGACCCGGAAGTCCCGATCCGGCGCCGCCACCGGCGCCGCCCCGGCCATACGGGCGTAGATCGGGAACTTGCCGTAGCAATGCGCGCTGTGGACAAGCTCGTCGCCCGGGCCGGCGTAGGCGTGCACCAGCCGGGTCAGCAGCTCGTCCGAGCCGGGGCCGACGACCAGCCGCGAAAGCTCGCGGCCGCTGTGCTCGGCGAGGGCCTGCATGAAATCGCCGAGAACCACCTCCGGATAGCGGTGAAGGTCGTCGAGCATGGCCCTGATGGCAGCCACCGCCTTGGGGCTGGGGCCAAAGGCGCCCTCGTTCGAGGCCAGCATGATGACCCGTTCGAAGCCCTCGGGCTGGGGCAGGTTGGCCATGTGGTAAGGCAGGTCGTCGCCGCCGTAGCGTGCAATGGGGCCGCTCATGCGCTGGGTGCCTCCTGCTCTGGAGCGTCGGCGGGCAAGGCCGCTCGGGCCCACCCGTCCGGCCGCCATGGTAAAGCGATTCAGGTCTGTCGGAAATCGCCGAGTGCCGCGCCGCCCGAGCACGCCAATGTGATGAGCATCCTTTCCGCTGAGGCCCGATAATGATCTGAGGGGGCCACGAGATTCTTAAGAATCGTGGTTCGCACCACCAGCTCGCGCGTTCGAGATACGAGTTTCGGAAGCCCCGCTCCGGGGGTCGGTTTTTTTGCCGCCTGAAATCGGCGGCTGGTCAAGGCTGGCGCCTTCGCGGTCCGCGGCGATGGCGGCAAACCTGTGAAGCTGCTTGCCGAGGCGAAAACTGAGCACGCCGGAGCAGGGCTTGTTCGGCTCGACGCCTTCCTCGGCCTTGGCAACTTCAAGGGCGTGACGCCAGGGCCGGCCGCCTCAGGTCACACCTCCCCAGCTTGCTCCGGCGCCGGGCCGTCGGCCGTTTGCGCCCCAAAGTCCTGGGCCGGCGGAAAGCCCTGGAGCTCGACCGGCGGCACCACGTCGGCGAAGTCGGAAACGCGCCGCATGATGTCGGGCAGCGGCCTCTCACCCAAGGGGCAGAAGGCGACACAGGCGATCTTGCAGATCCGGTTGTCGTTGCCTTCGATGGCCAGGTAATCGTTCGTGGTGTAGTCCTCGTGGCCCAGGTCCGAGGGATAGCGTTGCTTGAAACCGGCCCGCAGGGTCTCGAAGTCCATCCCCCGGCGGCCGGCATCGGCATAGCATCTGAGGTGGCTGACGCGGCCTCCCCGGCTTATGGCCTCGGTCGGGCAGACCTCCATGCAGATGCGGCAGCTGGGCGGGCAGGGGTCGCCTTGGAGCAACGGGCTTTCCTTCAAGGTCGCCGCGGTCAACAGGCCGCCCAGGCGGATGCGGGTGCCAAAGTGCGGGTGGCTGACTAGGCCGTTTTTCGCCTTGCGGCCGAGGCCGGCCAGGACGGCTGCGCGTTTCATGCTGAACATGCCGTAGGCCGGGGCGATGATCGAGGCGTCTGAGTCGGCCCTGTGGTCGTAGCGCGAGCCGATGTTGTAGCCCATGGGCACCGAGCGCTGGCCGTGGCACTCGAGCCATTGCGCCAGGCCGAAGGTGATCTCGTTCAGCCGGCGGTTGGGGAAAACATAGCCGAAGTTTCCCTGCACGCCGGTATTCTTGACGGGCGTCGTAGTGGTGTCCAAGACACCGTCGAGCAGCCGGATCGCCACCATAACGACGCTTTGGCTCGAAGGCATGAGCTCCGTCGGCAGTTGCCCGCTATGGGGATAGACCGGCACGGCCTGGCTGTCGAAGGGCGGGGGATCGGCCCAGCGGGCGACGGCTGCCACGGCCACGTCGTCGGCGCCCAGCTCCCGCGCTTTTTGCTTCAAGGCGTCCGTCAGATCGGCGCCGGCTGAATCCGTTGGTGTCTCGTCCATGGCTGGCTCCTTGTGGTCGGGGAAGCAAAGAAAGGCGCCTCAGCGAAACGACTTCCAGTAGGTGTCCTTGACCGCGATGCGGCCGTTGACGACGGTATAGAGGTCGACCACACGGTTCCGGAAAGTCTGGCCGTTTTCGTCTATCCCGGAAATTTCGAAGGTCTGCAGGACGCCGTCGCCAGCCGGGACTTCGCGCAGGTTTTCGACCCGCAGCTGGCGCCAGTTCGCCTTGCGCCAGGCGATCTCTTCCAGGATGGCATCGAGGCCGATGAGCGAGCGGCCCAAAGGCTCGTCGGCGCCGCGGGCGCCCTGATGCAGGTGCCAGACGACGTCCTCGGCCAGGCACTCGGCTAGCGCCTCGCGGTCGGCCTTGAAGAAGGCCCGCCCGAACTGCTGCATCAGCTCGATCAACTCGGTTTCCGGCATCATTTGCAACACCTTTCGACCACCTTGGATTGGCTCGATAATATCCCGCTTCCTCATGGCATATCTCCTGCCGGGCGGCAAAGCCCCCAACTCCGACCGCTCTCTTGGTGGCGCTTGCAAAGCCCGGGTGGCCGGCCCAAGATAATTCGAGGGAAATCGAAGCGGCAAGCGAGGCGGGGCATGGTCGATCAAGCGGCAACGGCAGCCGATTTGCGGGCGGTGGACCAGCTCGAGGTCCTGGTCCTGGTCGACAACCAGAGCGATTTCCTGTCCACGGTTCCCGAGTTCGTGAGACCTGAGTTGCCCGGCCTGATGCAGGCCGGCTTGAGCGAGATTTCCGGCGAAGGCCTGTGTTGCGCGCCATGGGGATTTTCCTTGGTGGTGACGGCCCGTCTGGGGGATGAATCCCACACGGTGCTTTTCGATGCCGGGCCGGAAGACTACGCCGTCGAGCGTAACGGCGCCCGGCTGGGGCTCGACTTCGGCGCCATCGGGGCCATCGTGCTCTCGCACGGGCATTTCGACCACGCCGGCGGCTTGCTGGCGGCCGTCGACGGTATCTTTGCCGCCAACGGCGGGCAGGCCGTGCCGCTGCACGTCAATTCCGGCATGTTCGAAACCCGGGGGGTGCGCCTGGCCGACGGCACCATCGTGCCCTTCAAGGACATCCCGGACGCCGGGGAACTGGTGGACCATGGTGCCGAGATGGTCAATTCCGAGAGCCCCCGGTTGTTGCTCGACGACAGCTTCTTCCTGAGCGGCGACATCCCCCGACGGACACCTTACGAAGTTGGCCTGCCCTCCCATCTCAGCCGCTCGGGCGAGGGCGGCGGGTGGCAGTCCGACCCCTGGATCAGGGACGAGCGCTTCCTTGCCGTCAGGCTGCGCGACAAGGGCGTGGTGGTGTTCACCGCCTGCACCCACGCCGGCATCGTCAATGTGCTGAGCGCGGCTCGCGAGCTGTTCGCGCCCGAGCCCCTGCACGCGGTGATGGGCGGATTTCATCTTTCGGGCGCCGACTGCGAAGCGATCATCCCCGAGACCGTGGCCGACATCGGCGGCTTCGGCCTGGAGCGCATCGTTACCGGCCACTGCACCGGCTGGCGCGCCGTCCACGCCTTGATAGAGGCTTTCGGCCCGGACGTCGTGGTGCCGACCGCGGTCGGTCGGCTGCATGCTTTTTGAGGTTGTTTCGGGGCGGGGCGGAATTCACCTTTCATGACCTGACCCCAAGCCCGCGAGAAGCTGCCGGGTGGTAAAGTTGAGGGCCGCGTGACAGCGAGTTAGGATGAACGGCTAGCATGCAGGAAAGCGCGCCGGAGCCCGTGAGCACCAGCTGGCAGCCCTCGGTGGCGCTGCTGAAACTGCGGGCCGACCACCAAGCCAGCGTGCCCGCGCTGGGGGCCGAGCGGGCCATTCATTACACCGAGTTCTACAAGGCCAACAGGATATCGTCGCCGGCCCTGCGCAAAGCCCGGGCGCTGGCCGACCACCTGGCCCGCAGATCGATCCGCATCCACCCAGGCGAAGTCATCGTCGGCAGCCACACGGAACACCGCATCGGGGCCATCTGCTTTGCCGAACTGGCCGGGGTGGCCATGCTGGAGGACATCTTTCGCTTCCCCTCGCGCCGCACCGATCCCCTGCACATCGACCCTGCCGCCAGGCGCAAGCTGTTGTTTTCGGTGATACCCTATTGGCTGTCGAAAAACCTGGCGGCCCAGGCCTTTCCCTTACTGAAGCGCCTGGCCTACTTCCGCGACCAGCTGGCGGGCAAGCGCTTCATCATTACCGAAGCCGGTGGCGTCGCCCATTTCCTGCCCAATTATGCCGACCTGATCGGCCAGGGGACCGAGGGCTTGCGGACCCGCATCGCCAAGGTCATGAACCGGCAGCCCGCCTGGCCGAAAGAAAACCGCGACCAGCTCGAGGCCAACCTGATAGCCCTGGAAGCGCTCGAGGCCTTTGCCGACAGATACCGGAAACTGGCAGCCGAGCTTGGCCGCCAGGACATCGTCGAGGTTCTGGACGTGGTGCCGAGAAAACCCGCGGCCACCTTGCGCCAGGCCTTGCAGATGATCTGGCTGTTTCAGATGATCATCCAGATCGAATCCCTCGATCAGGGCATCAGCCTGGGCCGGCTGGATCAGTACCTTTATCCGCTCTACAAAAAAGAGGTGTCGGACGACAGCTTCGATGCCGATG
>JASLXG010000088.1 GCA_030740435.1 Alphaproteobacteria bacterium
TCTGCCGCCGAGCGTGACGTTGCGCCTTGTCGAGGTCGTCGAGTTGGAGCCACCGGACGGCATCGAGCCGTTGCACTGGCGTCTGCTGACGACGCACGAGGTGAACGACGTTGCGGGCGCCTGGCAGATCGTCGACTGGTACGCCCAGCGCTGGATGATCGAGCAGCTGTTCCGGGTAATGAAGCGCCAGGGGCTTAAGGTTGAAAACAGCCAGATCGAAAGCGCCGATCGGCTGCTCAAGCTGATCGCCATGGCGGCCCACGCCGCAGCGCTTACGCTGCAACTGGTCCAGGCCCGTGACGGCGCCGATGCCCGGCCGGCCAGCGCCGCCTTCAAGCCCCAGGAAATCGAGACCCTAGAGGCCGTCAACCCCCGCCTTGAAGGTAAAACAGAAAAACAAAAGAACCCCTACCCCAGCCACAGCCTCGCGTGGGCGGCCTGGATCATCGGCCGCCTCGGCGGCTGGAACGGCTATCGCTCCTCAAAACCGCCGGGTCCGATCACCATGGTCAACGGCATAAATCAATTCCACGCAATCGCTGACGGCTGGGCCCTCAGAGATGTGTGCATCCCTTAGCGCCCCCCTGGGGGCGGCTTATTTTTGTGCCTACCTTAACCTTCTCCAGGGGGGGCTGTGTGGGCGCCGCCCGATCAGCACCAATCACTCCCCGCGGGGGCGGACCAGCAGCACCGGCAGGTGCAGCTCTGCGATGATCTTTTCGGCCGGGCCCTGGGCCAGCAGCGCGCTGTCATCGGCCAGCACGATCAGCTCGCCGTGTTCCTGCCACAGCGTGTTGGCCAGCTGGCCAGGGCGGTCGAGCAGCACCCGGACACGCTTGATGGCGATGCCCTGGGGTGCCAGGCGGGTCATGGCGTCGGCTTCGAGGGCCCGGGTTTGGTCCTCGCTCGATCCCACCAGAAGCAGCGTCAGGCGGCGCCCCCCGTTGCCGGCGATGGCGGCGGCGATGGCCACGGCACGGTCGCTGGCCGGGGTGCCCTCGTAGACCGAGATCACCGGCTGCTCGCCCGCTTGGCCGGCGGTGTGTTCGCCGACCAGCACGGCGCCCGGCGCCTCGCCCCACAGCCGCCGTGCCGTCGAGCCCAGGCCGGCGTCGCGGCCCAGGCGGCGGTTGGCCTTGCCCAGGATGACCATGTCGGCGCCCGGCGCGGCGGCCAGGATCTCGCCACTGACCTGGCCCCGGGCGCTGCGGAAGGACCAGCGCACGGCGTGGCGTTCCGAGGCCCGGGCCAGGGCTCGTTGCGCCGCGCGGGCCTGGGCCCGCAGGCTGCGCTCCATGTCGGCCTCGGACAACGGTTGGCTGGCCGAGGTCATGCTGACGATGCGGGTGAGCGGCGCCCGGGCCACCCGCAGCAGCGCCTCGTCCTCGACATGCAGGCCCTCGAGCTCGGCCTCGAGGAGCGCCGCCAGGCGGGCCGCGGCGTCCAGCGCGGCCAGCCCTTTGGCCGAGGAATCCAAGGCCAGCAAAATACGCCGGATGTCGTGGTCGCTCTTGTCCGGCCGGCGGCGCGGCAGGCGGCGGCGCTCATGGTGGGGTCGCTGAGCCATTTTCATGGCGCCTCGGGCGCCTTTTCGTTTTTCTCCGCCCGGCCGCGTCCTTTTCTGGCAAAAGCTCGAATATCCTCGGCCATCTTGATCAGGCGGTCCTCGACCAGGCGGTTGACCGACTTCTCCGGGAACTTGCCGTCGCGGCGGCGCTGGCCGGCCGGCCGGCCGGTCAACAGCTCGATACCATCATCGATGGTCTCGACCGGGTAGATCTGGAAGCGCCCCTTGGCGCAGGCCTCGACCACGTCGTGGCGCAGCATCAGATGAGCCACGTTGGCGGCCGGGATGAGCACGCCCTGGCGGCCGCTGAGGCGGCGCTGGCGGCAGAGGTCGAAGAAGCCCTCGATCTTTTCGTTGACGCCGCCGATGGCCTGCACCTCGCCGAACTGATTGACCGAGCCGGTAACCGCCAGCGACTGCTTGATGGCGACGCTGGAGAGAGCCGAGAGCAATGCATAGAGCTCGGTGGACGACGCCGAATCTCCGTCGATGCCGCCATAGGATTGCTCGAAGACCAGGCTGGCCGAGAGCGACAACGGCCGGTCGGCGGCATAGCGCGCACCGAGAAAACTGGTCAGAATCAGCACGCCCTTGGAGTGCAGCGGCCCACCCAGCTCGACCTCGCGCTCGATGTCGACGACGCGGCCGCGGCCGGGCCGAATGCGGGCCGTTATACGGCTGGGCCGGCCGAAAGAAAAATCACCCAGGCTGAGTACCGAGAGCGCATTGACCTGGCCCACCTTCTTGCCAGCGGTGTCGATCATCAGGGTGCCGCGCACGATCATCTCCTGCGAGCGTTCCCGCAGCCGGTCATGGCGGCGGCTGCGGGCCAAGACGCTCTTGTCGATGTCGGCCGCCGTCACCACCCGGCGCTTAGCCGTGCTGGCCCAGTGGTCGGCCTCAGACATGATGTCGTTGATCTGGCCCATGGCGGTGGAAAGCCGGGACTGATCGGCGGCCAGACGGCTGGAATGCTCGATCAGGCGGGCCACCGCGGAACGCGCGAAGGGCTTGAGCTCGCGGCTGCGCACGAAGCGGCCCAGCAAGCGGGCGTAGGCCAGCACCGACTTTGGCGTGCGCTCCATGTCGGCGCCATAATCGACCGAGACCTTGAAGAGCTCGCCGAATTCGGGATCGGCCTGGCAGAGCAGGTAATAAATGCGCGGCTCGCCGATCAGCACCACCTTGACGTCGAGCGGGAGGGCCTCGGCCTCTACCGAGATGGTGCTGATCAGGCTGAGCGCCTGGCCCAACGATTCGATGCGCACCTGGCGCGATCGCAGCGCCCGCTTCAGGCCCTCCCAGGCATAGGGCTGGGTCAGCAGCTTGATGGCGTCAATGATGATGTAGCCACCGTTGGCGCCCTGCAGCGAGCCCGCCTTGATCAGCGTGAAGTCGGTGATCAGCGCCCCCATCTCGGAGATGTGCTCGACCCGGCCCACCAGGTTGGCATAGGTCGGGTTGTCCTCGTAGACCACCGGCGCCCCCATGGCGGTACTGTTGTCGACCAGCAGGTTGACCTGGTAGCGCCGGAAAGCCCGAGACGGTGGCCGGGGCTGGGGCGACACGGCTCCGGCCCCGGGGCCGGAGCCGGCGGCGGCGGCGGCGGCCATGATGGCGGCCTCGGGGCCGCCCGGAATCGACTGTTCCTGCGCCTCACCCTTGTCGAGGAAGACGTCGACGTTCTCCAGCACGTCGGCCTGCACCGCTTCCAGGTATTTGAGCACCAGCGGGTGGCCCTCGTACTTTTGGCAGAGCTCGTCGATCAGGTGGCCGACGGCGTACATGGTGACTTCGCGGTTGAGCTGGGAAATGCGCTTGCGGCGTTCGCGGTCCCATTCGGGCACTTGGCGGATGGTCTCCTGCAGCTCCTCCTGCAGCTCCTCCAGGGCCGCCTGCAGTTGCTTGCGCTCGGCTTCGTCCAGCGCCTGGAAGGCGTCGGGCGTGATCACCTCGCCCTCGCGCGTCGGCGCCAGCGCCAGCCCGGCCGGGGTGCGCACCAGGGTGACGCCGCGTTCCCGGCCGCTTTCCTGGATGACCTCGAAGGCCTGTTCCTGGCGCTCACGAAACTCCTCGTCCATGCTCTGGCGGCGGTTGCGGTATTCCTCGCTCTCGAAAACCGCCGGCAGCGTATTGTGCAATTCCTCGACGAAGCCCGCCATGGCGGTTCGAAAATCGGCCCCTTCGCCGGCCGGCAGCTCAATGGCGCGGGGCCGGTGGGCTTCGCTGAAGTTATGCACCAGGCACCAGTCCGAGGGCCTGGGCTCCTTGGCGGCACGGCGGTTGAGGAACTCTCGCACCGTGGTGTGGCGCCCCGTGCCTGAAGGGCCGTGGACGAAAAGGTTGTAGCCGTCGCTGCGGATCGAAGTGCCGAACTCGATGGCCTCGACGGCGCGAGGCTGGCCCAGAACCTCGGTCAGCTCCTCCAGCTCATTGGTGTTCTCGAAGGGCAGGAGCCGGGGATCGCAGACTCGGTAAAGGGATTCGGGTTTGAGCGGTGCTGGTGCCATGGCGCGGGTTCCTCCTGAGGCTAGAATCATCACCCCGCGGCGGCGCCCGTCAAGGGGATCAATCCTGAGGTGCTTCCAATTTTGCCATGTCGGCGTCGGAAAAGCCGAAATGATGGCCGATCTCGTGGATCAGCACGTTGCGCACCAGGTCGCCCAGGCTGTCCTCGCTCTCGCACCAGTAGGCCAGGATGGGCTGGCGATACAACAGGATCATGTCGACGTCGACGGGCGTGTCGAGGACGCTTTTGCGGGCCAGGTCGAGGCCGCGGTAGAGGCCCAAAAGGTCATACTCGGACTGGATGCCAAGCTCGTCGAGGGTCTCGCGGTCGGGGAACTCGGCCACACGGATAACCACATCGTCGACGAAGCCGCGCAAGCGCGCCGGGATGGCACGGTAGGCGGCATCGGCGATGACTTCGAACTCGGCGGCGCTGGGTGCCAGCTCGGCATAACGCGCGGTTTCCTCCATAGCCGGAGGATACACACAAAAAAGGGGGGCAGACTGCCCCCCTTTCCGGTCCAAGGCACCGTGGTCTATCTGGGCGCCATCCTCAGCGCACCATCGAGACGGATGGTTTCGCCGTTGATCATGTCGTTCCGGCAGATGTGCACGGCCAGGTCGGCGTATTCCTCGGGCGTGCCCAGGCGCGAGGGGAAGGGCACGCTGTCGCCCAGCGCCTTTTGCACGTCGGGCGGCAGGGTGAACATCATCGGCGTCTTGAAGAGGCCCGGCGAGATGGTGTTGACGCGGATGCCGTTGGAGGCGAACTCGCGGGCCAGCGGCAGCGTCATGGAAGAAACCCCGCCCTTGGAGGCGGCGTAGGCAGGCTGGCCGATCTGGCCCTCGGTAGCGGCCACCGAGGCGGTGTTGATGATGACGCCGCGCCCGCCCGTGTCGCCCAGCGGCTCAAGCGCCAGCATGTCGGCGGCGGCCAGGCGGATGGCGTTGAAGGTACCGATCAGGTTGATCTCGATGACCCTCGTGAACTGCTCCAGCGGCAAGGGTCCCTTGCGGCTGACGGCCCGGGCCGAGACGCCGATGCCGGCGCAGTTGATCAGCACCCGGGCGGCGCCCAGCGCCTCGCGGGCGGCGGCTATGGCGGCCTCGGTCTGGGGCCCGTCCGAGACGTCGCAGGCATGGGCCGAGCCGCCCACCTCGCCGGCCACGCGCTCGGCGTTCTCCTGGTTGAGGTCGAAGATGGCGACCTTGGCACCGGCTGCCGCCAGCGCCTTGGCACTGGCCTCGCCGAGCCCCGAGCCGCCACCGGTGACGATGGCTGTTACACCGTCCAATTCCATGGTTTGTCCTCCTGAAAGGCAGATATCGCGGAAAAAAGGCTTGCCGTCGTTTAGCAGATCGCGTGGGCCATGGCGACCGCCGTTATGTTGGGCCTGTGTTGCGCCTGGCTGGCCCCGTACCCATATGCCGGAAATGGTCGAGCCAAGTGATTCCGACTCCGACCTCGTGCGCCGCGGCTTCTGGACCAAGGTGCGGCGCACGCTGGGCCGGGTGCCTTTTTTGGAGCAGGCCGTGGCGGCCTATTTCTGCGCCACCGACGCGGCCACGCCGCGCCACGTCAAGGCGCTGCTGCTGGCCGCCATCGCCTATTTCGTGGTGCCCACCGACATGATCCCCGATTTCATCACCGGCATCGGTTTCGTCGATGACGCCAGCGTGCTGGCCGGCGCCATCAATCGCGTCCGCCGTCATCTCAAGCCGCATCACCACGAGCGCGCCCGCCAGGCCCTGGCCCACTTGCGCGGCGAACAAGAAGCCGACGTTACCTGAAGCCCCGTGTTTGCTATCATCGCCGGCGTGAACGCCCGGCTGACATTATTTTGCCTGCTGACGGCAGGTGCCTCGCTGCTGTTGGGGCCGGCGCTGGCCGCCGAGCCGCGCCACGGGCTCTCGGCCTTCGGCGATCTCAAGTACGGCGCCGATTTCCAGCACTTCGACTACGTCGATCCCCAGGCTCCCAAGGGCGGTGCGCTGAGGCTGGCGGCCACGGGATCCTTCGACAACCTCAATCCCTTCATCCTCAAGGGCATACGTTTTCGCGGCATGGCCAATGCCATCGGCGGGCTGCCGTTCGAATCACTGATGGCGGGCTCGGCGGACGAGCCCGACGCCATGTACGGCCTGGTGGCGGCCACGGCCGAGCTGGCGTCGGATCGTTCCTGGGTCGAGTTCACGCTGCGGCCCGAAGCGCGCTGGCACGATGGCTCGGCGATCAGCGCGGACGACGTGGTCTTTTCTTTCCACACCCTCAAAACCGAAGGTGCGCCCAGTTTCCGCATCACCTACCGCGACATCGAAAAGGTGGCAGTGACGGCCCCCGGCCGGGTGCGATTCAGCTTCCGCCCAGGCGGCGTGTGGCGCGACCTGCCGCTGCTGGCAGGCTCCATGCCGCTGATTTCCAAGGCCTATTACGCCAAGGTCGAATTCAACAAGACCACCGTCCAGCCGCCGCTGGGCAGCGGCCCCTACCGCATCACCAAGGTCGACCAAGGCCGTTCGGTAACCCTGGAACGGGTGGCGGACTATTGGGCGCGGGATTTGCCGGTCAACCGCGGGCGCTACAACTTCCAGACCATCCGCTTCGACTTCTATCGCGACCGCAATGTCGAATTCGAAGCCTTCAAGGCCCATGAGTACGATTTCCGCGAGGAGTTCACCTCCAAGGTTTGGGCCACCTCATACAAGTTCCCGGCCGTCAAAAAGGGCCTGGTGGTGGTCGAGACCGTGCCCGACGCCTCTCCCGCCAACCGCCAGAATTTCATGCTCAACCTGCGCCGGGCCAAGTTCCAGGACCGCGGCGTGCGCCAGGCCTTCGACCTGGCCTTCGATTTCGAATGGATCAACAAGAACCTCTTCTACGGCCTCTACAGCCGAACGCTCAGCGTTTATCAGAACACCTCCATGGCGGCCCGCGATTTGCCGGGGCCGGCCGAACTGGCGTTGCTCGAGCCCCACCGCGCGGGCCTGCCGGCCGAGGTCTTCAGCCAAATCTACCAGCCGCCCAAGTCCGACGGCCTGGGCAACAACCGGCGAAATTTGCGCCAGGCCGCCAAGCTGCTGAGTGCCGCCGGCTGGCGCATCGAGGACGGCCGTCGCGTCAACGCCGCCGGACAGGCTTTCGAGCTCGAGTTCCTGACCTTTTCGCCCACCTTCGAACGCGTCTACGCCCCCATCGTGCGCAACCTGAAGAAACTCGGCATCCGCGCCACCATCCGGGTGGTCGATTCGGCGCAGTACGCCAACCGCATGCAGGAGTTCGACTTCGACGTCTCGACCACGGCCTTCGGCGGCCAGACCACGCCCGGCGTCGGCGAGCGCACTTTCTGGGGCTCGGAAGCGGCCAACAGCCCGGGCTCCATCAATTACGCCGGCATAGCGGACCCCGTGGTCGACGACCTGGTGGCCCGCATCGCCGCGGCCCAAACCCGGCCCGAGCTGGAGACCGCCGCCCGGGCCCTCGATCGCGTGCTCTTGTGGAACCAGTACCTGATACCGCAATGGTTCCGCGCCTTCCACCCCATCGCCTACTGGGACCGCTTCAGCCGGCCGGCCACCAAGCCCAAGTACGGGCTCGGCTTTCTCGACACCTGGTGGCACGACACGGATAAAGCGGCACGCCTGGCCGCCAAGGCCAAGCGCTAGGATGCCGGGTGTATGGACATAGCGGCCCACCCCCCCTCCCTCATCCTCCCCCTCCCCCTCCCCACAAAACCGAATTTTGGGGGAGGGAGGGGTGGGGGTGTGTCGCCGCCCGCACCAGGCAGGACCTAGCCCCATGCTGGCCTACATCATCCGCCGGCTGCTGCTGATGATCCCGACGCTCTTTGGCATCATGGTGATCAACTTCCTCATCGTGCAGGCGGCGCCGGGCGGGCCGGTGGAACAGCTTATCGCCCAGATCCAGGGCACCGCCGTCGAGGCCACGGCGCGCATCGGCGGCTCGGATGCCGGCGAGACGCGGCGCCAAGGCGGCCAGGCCGGGGCCACGGGGGCCGACGTCTCCAGCAAGTACCGCGGCGCCCGGGGCCTCGATCCCGAATTCGTCAAGGAAATCGAAAAGCTTTACGGCTTCGACAAGCCGGCGCACGTGCGTTTCTTCCAGATGATCGGCAATTATCTGCGCTTCGAGTTCGGCAACAGCTTCTTCCGCGACCGCGCCGTGGTCGACCTGGTGCTCGACAAGATGCCGGTGTCGATCTCGCTGGGGCTGTGGACCACCTTGCTGGTCTATCTCATCTCCATTCCCCTGGGCATCGCCAAGGCGGTGCGCGACGGCTCGCGCTTCGACGTCTGGACCTCGGCCGCCATCATCGTGGGCTACGCCATCCCGGGTTTTCTTTTCGCTATCCTGCTGGTGGTGCTGTTTGCCGGCGGCAGCTTCTGGGATGTCTTTCCCTTGCGAGGACTCACTTCGGAAAACTGGGAGGCGCTTTCCTGGCCGGCCCGCATCGCCGACTATTTCTGGCACATCACGCTGCCCGTGGCGGCCATGGTGGTGGGCGGATTCGCCACGCTCAGCATGTTGACCAAGAACTCCTTCCTCGAGGAGATCAACAAGCAGTACGTGCTGACCGCCCGGGCCAAGGGGCTGAGCGAGGGCCGCGTGCTCTATGGCCACGTCTTCCGCAACGCCATGCTGATCGTGGTGGCCGGTTTTCCCTCGGCCTTCGTCGGCGTGCTGTTTACAGGCGCCCTGCTGATCGAGGTCATCTTCTCGCTCGACGGCATCGGGCTTTTGGGCTTCGAGGCGGCGCTAGCGCGCGATTTCCCGGTGATGTTCGGCACGCTTTTCTTCTTCACCCTGCTGGGCCTCGGCCTCAACCTGATCGGCGATCTGATGTACGTGGTGATCGACCCGCGCATCGATTTCGAACGCCGCGACGTGGCCTGAGCCATGAGATGGCCCTTTCCCAGATTGCGCCTGGCCCCGCTGACGCGGCGGCGTTTGCAGAATTTCCGCACCAACCGCCGCGGCTACTGGTCGTTCCGCATCTTCATGGTGCTCTTTATCGCCAGCCTGTTCGCCGAATTCATCGCCAACGACAAGCCCATCGTCATCAACTACCAGGGCGAATACCTGTTGCCGGTCTTCGTCAGCTATCCCGAGACCCGCTTCGGCGGCGACTTCGAGACCGAAACGGACTATCGCGATCCCTACGTCATCGAACTGATCCAAAAGCAGGGCTGGATGCTCTGGCCGCCGGTGCCCTACAGCTACAACACCATCAACTACGATCTGCCGGTGCCGGCACCGGCACCGCCCAGCGCCGAGAACTGGCTGGGCACCGACGACCAGGGCCGCGACGTGGTGGCGCGGCTGATTTACGGCTTCCGCATCTCGGTGCTGTTCGGTGTCGCCCTGACCGTGATCTCCTCGTTCGTCGGCGTGGTGGCGGGCGCCGTGCAGGGCTTCTTCGGCGGCTGGACGGACCTGCTGTTCCAGCGTTTCATCGAGATCTGGTCGGGGCTGCCGGTGCTGTTTCTGCTGATCATCCTGGCTAGCGTCATCCAGCCCGGCTTCTGGAGCCTGCTCACCTTGATGCTGATGTTCAGCTGGATGGCGCTGGTGGGCGTGGTGCGGGCCGAGTTCCTGCGCGCCCGCAATTTCGATTACGTGCGCGCGGCCCAGGCGCTGGGCGTGGGCAACACGACCATCATGTTCAAGCACCTGCTGCCCAACGCCATGGTGGCCACCGTCACCTTCATGCCCTTCATCCTCTCGGGCTCGATCACGACGCTGACGACGCTCGACTTTTTGGGCTTCGGATTGCCGCCAGGCTCGCCCTCGCTGGGCGAGCTGCTGGCTCAGGGCAAAGCCAATTTGCAGGCGCCCTGGCTCGGCATCTCGGGCTTTTTCGTCATCGCCATCATGCTGACGCTCTTGGTCTTCGTCTTCGAGGCGGTACGAGACGCCTTCGATCCCCGCAAGGTGCAGGGATGAGCGGCGCCACGGGCGCATTTTTGGAAGTCGCCGACTTGGCGGTGAATTTCCGCGTCGAAGGGCGTGAGATCCCGGCGGTGAAGGGCGTCTCGTTCAACATCCAGCGCGGCCAAACCCTGGCCCTGGTGGGCGAATCGGGCTCGGGCAAGTCGGTCAGTGCGCTCTCGATCTTGCAGCTCCTGCCCTATCCCCTGGCCAGCCACCCCAAGGGCTCGATCCGGGTCGAGGGCAAGGAAGTCATCGGCGCCGACGCCGCGCGTCTGCGCGAGATCCGCGGCGACCGCATCTCGATGATCTTCCAGGAGCCCATGACCTCGCTCAACCCGCTGCACTCGATCGAGAAGCAGGTCAACGAGACCCTGATCCTGCACCGCGGCCTGGATGCCCGGGCGGCCCGGGCGCGCACGCTGGAGCTTTTGCACCTGGTCGGCCTGGCCGAGGCCGAGCAGCGTCTGGCGGCCTTTCCCCACCAGCTTTCGGGCGGCCAGCGCCAGCGCGTGATGATCGCCATGGCCCTGGCCAACGAGCCGGACTTGCTGATCGCCGACGAGCCGACCACGGCGCTCGACGTCACCATCCAGGCCCAGGTGCTGAACCTCTTGAAGGACCTGCAGGCCCGCCTGGGCATGGCGATTTTGCTCATCACCCACGACCTCGGCGTGGTGCGCTTCATGGCCGAACGCGTCTGCGTCATGAAGGACGGTGAATTCGTCGAGCAGGGCGAGACGGCCCAGATCTACGAGCAGCCGGCGCACCCCTACACCCGCGAGCTGATGGCGGCCGAGCCCTCGGGCCGGCCTGATCCGGCGCCGGCCGAGGCGCCGGAGGTGATTGCCACCGACGACCTCAAGGTCCACTTTCCCATCAAGGCCGGGGTGCTCAGGCGCACGGTGGATTACGTGCGCGCCGTCGACGGCGTCTCGGCCGTGGTGCGCAGCCGCCACACCGTCGGCGTGGTCGGCGAATCGGGCTCGGGCAAGACCACGCTGGCCCTGGCGCTGCTGCGCCTGATCAAGAGCCGGGGGCCGATCCGTTTCGAGGGCCGGGACATCCAGGGCCAAAGTTTCGCTCAATTGAAGCCGCTCCGGCGCCAGATGCAGATCGTCTTCCAGGACCCCTTCGCCAGCCTCAGCCCGCGGCTCAGCGCCAGCCAGATCGTCGAGGAGGGGTTGCGTGTACACAGGATCGGCGCCAGCTACGAGGAACGCCGGGCCCTGATCTCCGCCGCCCTGGAAGAAGTCGGCCTCGATCCGGCGACCCAGGACCGCTACCCGCACGAATTTTCCGGCGGCCAGCGCCAGCGCATCGCCATCGCCCGGGCCATGGTGCTGAAGCCCCGCCTGGTGGTGCTGGACGAGCCCACCTCGGCGCTCGACCGATCCGTCCAGGCCCAGATCGTCGATCTCCTGCGCCGGCTGCAGCGCGACCACGACCTGGCCTATTTGTTCATCAGCCACGATCTCAAGGTGGTGCGCGCCCTGGCCGACGAGGTCATTGTCATGCGCGACGGCCAGATGGTCGAGCGGGGCCCGGCCGAGGAGATTTTCGAGGCGCCCAAGAGCGACTACACCCGGGCCCTGATGGCTGCCGCCTTCGACCTGGAAGCCGACACTTCCGGCGTGGTCAGGACCTGAACATGGCGGGCGCCAAAGCCGTCCTGGTGCTGTCGAGCCAACTCGGCGCCGACGACTGGGCCCGGGCGCTCTGTGCCGCCGATCCCGAACTGAAAGTGCGGGTTTGGCCCGAGGTGGGCGATCCGGGCGACATCGACGTGATCATCGCCTGGGCGCCGGAACCCGGCCAACTCCTGGGGTTCCCGAACCTCAAGGCCATCCTTTCGCTGGGCGCCGGGGTCGATCAGGTGCTCGGCCTTCCCGACCTGGCGGAGCTCGCCCATGTGCCACTCTGCCGCACCGTCGACGACGGCCTCAGCCTGGGCATGACGCACTACGTGCTGCTGCACGTGCTGCGCTACCACCGGCGTGCGCCCGAGCTCGAAGCCATGCAACGCGGCCACGAGTGGCGTTTTCTGGTGGCCGATGCGGCGGCCGAGACCAGCGTCGGCATCATGGGCTTGGGCGAGATGGGCGGCCTGGCGGCCGAGAAGCTGGTCGATCTGGGATTCGCGGTCCGCGGCTGGAGCCGATCGCAAAAGCAGCTTGCCGGCATCGATTGCTTCGCCGGGGCCCAGGGCCTCGGCCCCTTCCTCGCCGGCACGCGAATTCTTGTCGTGCTGCTGCCCCTGACGGCCCAGACCCGCGACATCGTCAACGCAGAAACGCTGGGCCAATTGCCCCAGGGCGCCTATCTCATCGCCGCCGGACGCGGCGGCCACCTGGTCGAGGCGGACGTGCTGGCGGCGCTCGACGAGGGCCAACTGGCCCACGCCACGCTGGACGTCTTCAACAGCGAACCGCTGCCCACTGAGAGCCCCTTCTGGGACCACCCCAGGGTCACGGTAACGCCCCACAACGCCAGCGATTCGGCGCCCGGCCAGGTGGTGCCGAAGTTGCTCGAAAACATCCACCGCGCCCGGGCCGGCCAGGCGCTGCTCAACCAGGTCGATCGTCGGCGCGGGTATTAGCGGCGTGGGGCGGCCGAGCCCTCCACCGGCAAGCGGCAGGTCACGCGGGTGCCGGCGCCGGGGGTGGATTGGAGCTCGACGACGCCGCCGTGCAACTCGACGAAGGAGAGCACCAGCGAGAGGCCGAGGCCGGCGCCCGGATTGCGCGCCGTCGTGGTCTGGCCCTTGGTGAATTTTTCGAACACCCATTCGTGCTGCTCCAGCGGGATGCCTTCGCCGGTGTCGGCGACCCAGATGTCGATCTCGCCGCCATGGCGCCTGGCGCCCAGGGTCACGGTGGCGCCGCGGCTGGAGAATTTGATGGCGTTGGACAAAAGATTGAACACCACCTGCTTGAGGCGGCGCTGGTCGGCCTCGAGCTGGCCGATCTCGGGCGGCCAGTCGAATTCCAGCTCCAGGCCGGCGTTCTGCATGCGCTGTTCAACGAGCTTGAGCACCTCGAGCAACACGCCATGGAGGTCGAAGCGGCTCAGCTCCAGCACCATCTGGCCGGCCTCGATGGTGGCCAGGTCGAGGATGTTGTTGATCAGCGCCAGCAGCGACTCCGACGAATAAAGCGTGCCGCGAACATAGTCGCGCTGCTGGTCGTTGAGGGCGCCGTAGTATTCGTTGGCCAGGATCTCGTTGAAGCCGATGATGGTGTTGAGCGGCGTGCGCAGCTCGTAACTCACGGTGGCGATGAATTCGGTCTTGAGGCGGTCGGCCTCCTCCAGGGCCTCGGCCCGCTCCCGAAGTGCGCGTTCGATGCGCGACGAATCTGTGATGTCGAGGTAGGTGTGCAGCATGGCGCCGTCGGGCAGCGGCATGGCGGCAAACTGCACCACCACGGCGTCGGGGAGTTCCAGGCGTTCGCTGCGGGGCTCGCGGTCGAACACGCGATGCACGATGCGTTCCTTGACCTGGGCCCAATTCTCCTCCGCCCCGGACCCGGCCCAGAGCAAGGCACGGCTGGCCTCGGCCACTTCGCTGACGTGGGGCTCATTGGCCAGGAACTCGTCGTCGAGCTGCCAGATGCGGGCAAAGCCCGAGTTGTGGAGCTTGAGCCGGCCGTCACCGCCATAGACCGCGACGCCCTCGAAGAGATGGTTGAGCGTGGCGCGCTGCACCGCCGCCAGGGTGTTGCGTGAGCGTTCCAGCTCGAGTTGGTCGGAAACGTCCTCGTAGATGAACATCAGGCCGCCGAAGGGGTGGGGCGCCACCACCACCCTCAGCGTGCGGCCGTCGGGCAGGTAGATCTGCTCCTCCTGGGCGGCCAGCAGCGAGGTGTAGAGGTCGAGAATGCCGGCCTTGTAGACCGGGAAGTCGGCTTGTTCCGGCAGCCGCCGGCGCTCGCGCAGCATCTCCAGGATTTCGTCGTGGCCGGGCCGTGCCTCGAGCCAGTCGGCATCGAGCTCCCAGAGCCGGGCGAAGGCGTGATTGAAGAAACGCAAGCGCTTGTCGGGGCCGAAGATGGCGATGGCGCTCTGCAACTGGTCCAAGAGCTCGGCCTGGGCGTCGAGATGGCGGGCCAATTCGTTGGCCAAGTCTTCGCGGTCGGTGACGTTGCGCGCGAAGCCGGCACTGCCGCCGTCGGCTAGCGGCAGCTCGATCAGATCGTAGGTGCGGCGCTCGCCGGCCACCACGAAGCGGCGCTGTTCGATCTGGATGCGGCGCTCGGAGGCGGCGCGTTCGGCCAGCGCCCGGCTGCCGCCGGGGTCGGGATCGAGCTCCAGGCCGGGGTGGGCCAGAGCCGCTTCGCGCGAGGCTTCGACGGCGCTCAGGTAGGCGCTGTTGACCCAGACCAGGCTGAGATCGGCGGCCCGGCGCCAGCTTGGCAGCGGCGAGGTTTCGTTGACATCGTGCGGCCCCTCGCCGGCCGAAGTCTTTGGCCCTGTGGCGATCGCGCCGCCGGCCACAGGGCCAAAGGCTTCGCCCGGCGCCGGACGGCTGGCGTCGTCGAACCACAGCACATGGGCCACCGAGCCGCCGAGAGGGGTGGCGGTGCCGCGCACCGTGAAGCGGCGGCCAGCCTCGGCCGCCTCGAGGCCCAGCGAAAAGGGCTGATCGTCCTGGCGCAGCGCCGCTACGGCGTCTTGCAGCGCGGCGAAGGAAGCGCTGGCGAAATGGCGGCCCAGATCGGCAAAGCCGGCAACCTCGGTGGCGGCGATGCCGAGCTGGGCGGCAAGCCGGCGCGAACAGCGTTCCCGGCCGTCGGGGCCCCATTCGTAATAGCCCTCGGGAAACGAGGCGAGCACGGCGTGGGCCCGGGCCAGGGCGCTCTCCAGCGCCGCCGCCTCGGCCCGGGCGCCGACCTCGCGGCGCCGGCGTGCACCCCAGAAGGTGATGGCCACGACCAGCCCGACGACGGCGATCACCACCGCCACGGCCACCACCAGCGCGGCGGCGGCTGCCGTCGCCGACTGGGCCGCCGTGCTCTCCGCCGCTGCCACAGGTAGCGCCGCCAGCAGCGCCACTAGCACCGCCAACGCTATCGTACGCAAGGTCGTCAGCCCGCTCATCGCAGCACCCGTCCGCCGGGGCCAGCGCTAGGCCCCGGCGTCATGGTAACGAATTCAGTGGAGCTTAATCAAAGCCCCCAGCCGTCAATTTTTTCTCCCTCCCCCTTGATGGGGGAGGGCCGGGGTGGGGGTGTCGCCCGCCGCTAGTACCTATAATACTCAGGCTTGTAGGGGCCGACCGAGGGCACGTCGATGTAGGCGGCCTGTTCGGCACTGAGCTCGGTCAGCGGCACGCCGAGTTTGTCCAGGTGCAAGCGCGCCACCTTTTCGTCGAGCAGCTTGGGCAGCACGTAGACCCGGCGTTCGTAGTCGCCGTGGTTCTGCCAGAGCTCGATCTGGGCCATCACCTGGTTGGTAAACGAGGCACTCATGACGAAGCTGGGGTGTCCGGTGGCGCAGCCCAGATTGACCAGCCGGCCCTTGGCCAGCACGATCAGGCGCTTGCCGTCGGGGAACTCGACCTCGTCGACCTGCGGCTTGACCTCGTGCCAGGGGTAGTTCTGCAAGCTGGCGATCTGGATCTCGGAATCGAAGTGGCCGATGTTGCAGACGATGGCCCGGTCCTTCATCTCGCGCATGTGCTCGAGCGTGATGACGTCCATGTTGCCGGTGGCCGTGACGAAGAGGTCGGCCTCGGGTGCCGCCGCCTCCATGGTGGTCACCTGGTAGCCCTCCATCGAGGCCTGGAGGGCGCAGATCGGGTCGATCTCGGTGATCATCACCCTGGCACCTTGGCCGCGCAGACTGGCGGCCGAGCCCTTGCCCACCTCGCCATAGCCGCAGACCACGGCGATCTTGCCGGCCAGCATGACGTCGGTGGCCCGCTTGATGCCGTCGACCAGGCTCTCGCGAACGCCGTAGAGGTTGTCGAACTTCGACTTGGTCACCGAATCGTTGACGTTGAAGGCCGGCACCTTGAGGTTGCCGTCGCGCTCCATCTGGTAGAGGCGGAGGACGCCGGTGGTGGTCTCCTCGCTTAGGCCACGCACTTCGTTCATCAGCTCGGGATAGCGCTGGTGCATGATATGGGTCAGGTCGCCGCCGTCATCGAGCAGCATGTTGGGGCGCCAGCCGTCGGGGGCCTCGATGGTCTGCTCGATGCACCATTCGTATTCTTCTTCCGTTTCGCCCTTCCAGGCGAACACCGGAACCCCGGCGGCGGCCATGGCCGAGGCGGCGTGGTCCTGGGTCGAGAAGATGTTGCACGACGACCAGCGCACCTCGGCGCCCAGCGCCAAGAGCGTCTCGATCAGCACCGCCGTCTGGATGGTCATGTGCAAACAACCCACGACGCGGGCGCCGGCCAGCGGCTGATCGGCGCCGAACTCGTGGCGCAGCGCCATCAGCCCGGGCATCTCGGTTTCGGCGATGGCGATTTCCTTGCGCCCCCAATCGGCAAGCGAAATGTCGGCGACCTTGTAGTCGGTGTCACTCATGTCGGGCTCCTGGCATGACGGGCCGCGGGCCGCCTCCGGCGGCGGCCGCGAATTTGGCGGCTATATAGCAAGGCGCCCCTCCGGATGCAAGCATAAAGAAATCTTTATATGCGCATATAGGAGGGATTTTGCGGCTGATGGGGGGAATCTGGTTGTTTTGTTGGACCCTCGCCGGGCGGGCGGAGTCTTGTTTAGACCCTCACCGGGCGGGCGCATCCGCGCCCTTGGCCTCCGCCCCCCTAGAGGGGAGCGGCTTAGCGCCGCCGTCATAGTGTTCTATCTTTGCTGCTTGGTCTTGGTGCAACGGGAGCAATGCGACCCGCCGCCCCTGCGGCGCCCCCGCGGAGGCAGCGGACCGCAGGGCCGCCGCCGTGAGCGCTAAAAGGCATTGAGATCATCGAGCATGGCGACGATGCGGCCTGTGTCGTGCTGCTCCAAAATGCTTTGCGAACGCCGTGTCGCCTCGCTCACGTCAAGCGCGTGAATGCGCTGCTTGACGCGCGGCAAGGCCGTCGCCGCCATGCTCAGATCGCGCAGCCCCAGCCCCAGCAGCAGCGCCGTCAGGCGTGGCTCGCCGGCCATCTCGCCGCAGATGTTGATGGGAATGGCGGCCCTATGGGCGGCCTCGATGCTGTGGCCGACCAGGCGGATGACGGCCGGATGCAGGGAATTGAACTGGGCCGCCATCTGCTCGTCGGAGCGATCGATGGCCAGCGTGTACATGGTAAGATCGTTGGTGCCGATGGAGAAGAAATCGGCCACCTCGGCCAGGCCGTCGGCGGCGATGGCGGCGGCCGGCACCTCGATCAGCACGCCCAGCGGCGGCAGCGGCGCGGCGATGGCCTGGCCCTGGCGCTTGAGCCGCCGCGCCACCCGCTTGAGTACCTGACGCACCTGCAGCACCTCGCCCGGCGTGGTGATCATGGGCAGCAGAATGCGCACCGGGCCATGGGCGCCGGCCCGCAGGATGGCGGCGAGCTGGTCCTCGAGCAGCGAAGGCAGCTTGAGCGAGAGCCGGATGGCCCTCAGCCCGAGCGCCGGATTGGCGCTGGCGGCAAAGTGCTGGCCCAGGGCCGGGGCCAGCTTTTCGCCGCCCACATCCAGCGTGCGGATAGTGACGGGCCGCCCCGACATGCCCTCGACCAGGGCCGAGAGCGCCGTGTACTGCTCGTCCTGGCTGGGCAGATCGTCGCGGTTCATGAAGAAGAACTCGCTGCGCAAGAGGCCGATACCGGCCGCCCCCACCTGGTTGACCATGTCGAGCTCGAGGGGCAATTCGAGGTTGGCTTGCAGCGTCACCTCGACGCCGTCGCGGCTGCGCGCCGGCAGGTCGCGCAGGCGCTCCAGCAGGCGCTTCTCGCGGGCCAGTTCCTGACGCCGCTGGCGAAAGCGGGCCCGGGTGCGGCTCGAGGGGTTGACGACGATGCGGCCCCGGCCGCCATCGATCACCACGGCGTCGCCGGTCTTGACCGCCGCCACCACGCCGGCCGCCCCCAGCACCGCCGGCAGTCCCAGCGAGCGGGCGACGATGGCGGTATGGCTCTCGGCGCCGCCCAGCGCCGTGGCGAAGCCGGTGATGCGGGCCGGGTCCATCAGTGCCGTGTCGGCCGGCGTGATTTCCTCGGCGATCACCACGGTGCCTTCGGGCAGGCCGCTGAGTGCCTTGTAGGGCGTGTTGGTGAGGCTGCGGATGAGGCGCTGGCCCACGTCGTTGATGTCCTGCACCCTTCCTGCCAGGTAGGGGTCGCCGATGGTCGCAAAGCTTTGCCCGATGTCGGCCACCTCGGCCTGCACCGCGGCCTCGGCGTTGATGCGCTGGCGGCCGATGCGCTCTTCGACGCCGCGCACCAGGCGCGAGCCCGAGAGCATCTGCATGTTGGCCTCGAGGATATAGCCGAGCTCCTCGCCCGCCGCCCCCGAGAGCCGCCGGGCCTTCTCTTGCAACTTGCCCATCTGGCGCAGGCTATAGGCCACGGCCTCGTTGAAGCGGCGGCATTCGGCCGCCACCTGGGCGGCGCCGATGCCGTATTCGGGCACCTGGCTGAGCCGCTGGTCGACCACGAAGGCGCGGCCGCTGGCGATGCCCGGCGCCACGCCGTGACCCTCGACGATGCGCTCGCTCAGCCGGCGCCGCCCGCGGCCCTCAGTCTTCATCGAACTTGCCCTCCACCAGCGCCTCGAGGGCGTCGAGCACGGCCTCGGCCTGGTTGCCGCTGGCCCTCAGCTCGAGGCTGCTGCCGGGCCCGGCCGCCAGCATCATCAGGCCCAGGATCGATAGCCCCGAGACCTCGTGGTCGTCCTTCTTCACCCGCACCTCGGCCTCGAACCGGCCGGCCAGCTTGACGAAGCGGGCGGCGGCCCGGGCATGCAGCCCGAGGCGGTTGGCGATGACCACGCGGCGGCTGAGCTGCGCGGGCGGGGCTTTCCCGGGTACCTGGTTCACGTCTCGCAGCCGGCCAGCAGCTTCGAGGCGACGTTGATGTACTTGCGCCCGGCCTCCTGGGCCGCCGCCACGGCCTGGGCCATGTCGCCCTCGTCGCGCACCCCGGCCAGCTTGATCAGCATGGGCAGGTTGACGCCGGCCAGGACCTCGACGTTGGCCTGCTCCATGATCGAGATGGCCAGGTTGCAGGGCGTGCCGCCGAACATGTCGGTGAGCACGATGACACCGGCGCCGGCGTCGACCTCGGCGACCGCCCGCAGGATGTCCTGGCGGCGCTCCTCCATGTCCTCGTCGGCCGCGATGCAGATGGCCCGGGCGGCCCTTTGCGGCCCCACCACGTGCTCGGCGGCGGCCAGGAACTCGGCCGCCAGGCGCCCGTGGGTGACTAGTATCAGGCCGATCGGCCCTTTGCCTTGGTTCATCTCACTCCACCCGATCCAGTTCACGGTGTCTGAGCGCCACCGGCCAGCCGCCGTGGCGCAAGCGTTGGGCCAGACGCTCGGCCACGAAGACCGAACGGTGCTGGCCGCCGGTGCAGCCGATGGCCACGGTCAGATAGCTTTTGCCCTCGCGCTGATAATGCGGCAACAAATCACCGATCATCTCGCCAAGGCTGGCCATGAAGGGCCCAAAGGCGGCATCGGCGGCGATGAAGGCGGCCACCTCCGGGTCGCGGCCGCTCTGCGGCCGCAGCGTGTCCTGGTAGTGGGGATTGGTCAGGAAGCGCACATCGAAGACCAGGTCGGCCTCGCGCGGCAATCCCTGGCGGTAGGCGAACGAGGTTAGCGCCACCGTCAGACCGGGGGTGCGGTCGGGGGCGAAGCGGGCGTCGAGGAACTGGCGCAGCTCGCCAAGCGTCAGCCGCGAGGTGTCGATCACCAGGTCGGCACGTTCGCGCAATGGCGCCACCAGTTGGCGCTCCAGCTCGATGCCGTCGCTGACCGGGCGGTCGGCGGCCAGGGGGTGACGCCGCCGGGTCTCGGTGAAGCGCCGGCGCAATATGTTGTCGTCGCAATCGAGGAACAGCAGCGAGAGCCGCAGGTCGTCGCGGCCCGATGATTCGTCGATCTGGGCCAACAGGCCCTCGGCGCGGAAATCGCGGGTGCGGCTGTCGATGCCGATGGCCAGCGGCTGGTCGGGCTTCGCCACGGACTCGTCGCCGGGCCACAACAGGCGGCGCAGCAGATATAGCGGCAGGTTGTCGATGGCCTCGAAGCCGAGGTCCTCCAGCGCCTTCAGCGCCGACGATTTGCCGGCTCCGGAAAGCCCGCTGACCAGCATTACCTGGCGCCGGGCGTCCGTCTCCGGCGGCACCACGGGCGGCGCCACGGGCGCTGTCATGATTTCTTTCCGGCCAGGCCGGCGACCGCCAGGCGGATCTTGGCCGGCGTCGAGGCAGCGAAGGCGGTCAGCCGGTAAAGCGGCAGCGCCACGCCCTCGAAGTCGCGGCTGGCCGCCTCGGGCAGGCGCTCGAGCTCGGCTTCGGGCGCCAGCTCGACCACCGCGCCCACCGCCGTTCCGGCACAATGGGGCAGCCGCACGATACCCATGCCGCGCACTTCCAAAAGGCCGCACAAAACCTCGGGCGGTGCCGCATGCAAGGTGCCGGCGCGGGCTTCCAGCTCGACCTGGTCGTCGGCCACCAGGCAGGCGCCCTGGTCGATCAGCCTGAGCGCCAGATCCGACTTGCCGCTGGCCGAGGGGCCGCAGAGCAGCACCGCGGTACCGTCGATAGCGACGCAGGTGCCATGGACGAGAACCATGCCGCGAGGGTGCGCCAGGGCCGGCGCCGGAGTCAATTGCCGGTCAATCGGGCGGAAAGTTCTTAACCCGCATTATCAAACCGGCAGCTCGACCACGATTCGGGCGCCCACCACCGCGCCCTCGGCGTCATGGCGGTTTTCGGCCCAGATCGTGCCGCCGTGAGCCTCGACGATCTGGCGCGAGATCGAGAGCCCGAGGCCGGAATGGCGGCCGAAGGCCTCGCCCTCGGGGCGTTCGCTGTAGAAGCGCTCGAAGACCGCCTCGAGTTTTTCCTCGGGCAGGCCCGGCCCCCGGTCCTCGACCAGCAGGCGCACCCGGTCGTCGCGGCGTTGCAGGCCGAGCTCGATGACGCTGTCCGGGGGACTGAACGTGAAGGCGTTGTCGAGCAGATTGCGCAGCACCTGGCCGAGACGGCCTTCGAGGCCCGGCACGACGTAGTCCCCGGGTGCTGTAGCGGCGATGTTCAGATCGATTTCGGGTCGGCCCTCCGTGCGCTCGATTTCGACCAGGGTGCGGGCCAGGGCTTCGAGGTCGACCGGCGCCGCCTCGGCCCGTGCCAGTTCGGCATCGAGACGCGAGGCGTCGGCGATATCGCCGATCAGGCGGTCGAGGCGCTGCACGTCGTCGGCGATGATGGCCATCAGGCGCTGCTGCTGGGCCGGCTCGGGGCCCCGTTCCAGGGTCTCGACGGCGCTGCGGATCGAGGTGATGGGGTTGCGCACCTCGTGGGCCACGTCGGCGGCGAAGGCCTCGATGGCCTCGAGCCGGTCGTAGAGCACCGCCGTCATGTTGCCGAGCACCGCCGAGAGCTCGCCGATCTCGTCGCGCCGGCTCGAGAAGTCGGGGATGGCGGCGCGCTGGCCGGGCCGGCGGCGCACCATCTCGGCCGCTGCCGCGAGTTGGCGGATGGGCCTGACGATGGTGCCGGCCAGATAGAGCGAGAGCAGTACCGTCACCCCCAGCGCCAGCGCGAAGACCTGGCCGATGGCCAGTTGCAGCTGGCGCACGCTTTGCTGGATGTCGGCGCCACCGGCCGTCAGCACCAGCGCGCCGAGCACCCGCTTGAAGCGCTGCACCGGCATGGCGACGCTGACGATGAGGCCGCCGTCCTGGGTTTCGCGCACGCTTGAGGCGGCGTGGCCGGCCAGGGCGTGCCCCAGTTCCTCGCTATAAAGGGCGCGCAATTCGAGCTGTTCGCGGTAGGGCGGGTAGCTTTCCCAGCCCGGCATGGTGCGGGTCAACCATTCAGCCCAGCGGGCCAGGAATTCGAGCGCCGGCAAGTCGCCGCCGGGCAGCGGTAGCGGCAACATCTCGACCCGGCGCCCGGCGGCACCCAGGCGGCGACTGTCGGCCATCACCAGGGCGCGGCTATCAAAGAGCAGCGCCCTGGTTCGCTGCGTCCTCACCAGACGGCGCAAGAATTCCGCCGATAGCGCGGCATCGAGGCGGCGCCCGCCGGGCGGCCCGGCCACGGCCCCGGCCCCGATGGCGCCGGCGATGATGCCACTTTCGATCTCCAGGGCGGCGATCTTGGCCTCGATCAGGCCCTCGCGGTATTGGTCGAGAAACAACAAGCCGCCGAGCAGGATGCCCAGCGCCAGCACGTTGATGCCGAGGATGCGCAGCGTCAGCCGCGAGAGCCGGCGTTCGTGCCACTTTTGCACCTTGGGCAGCGGCGTCGCTGTCGTTGCCTGGCCCTCGCTTGGCTGCTCCATGTTATTAATTGGACTTCGCCCGGCCGCCCGCTCCCCCTCCCAACCAGCCACAGGTTACCACAGGGATTATTGATGGCTGGTTGGGAGCGGCAGCGGGCGGCCGGGCGATCCTCGCAAGCATCAGACCTCGCGGTAACGGTAGCCGACGCCGTAAAGCGTTTCGATGTTGGCGAATTCGGCATCGACTTCGCGCAACTTGCGACGCAGGCGCTTGATGTGGCTGTCGATGGTGCGGTCGTCGACGTAGACGTTGTCCTGGTAGGCCACGTCCATCAACTGGTCGCGGCTCTTGACGTGCCCCGGGCGCTGGGCCAGGGCCGTCAGGACCAGGAATTCGGTCACCGTCAGGCGCACCGGCTGGCCCCGCCAGGTGCAGAGATGCCGGGCCGGGTCGAGGGTGAGGTCGCCGCGCACCACGGCCTTTTCGGCAGCCTCGAGGTCGTCGGCCTGGGCCGCCTCGGCGCGGCGCAGCAGGGCCCGGATGCGTTCGATCAAGAGGCGCAGCGAGAAGGGTTTGCGGATGTAGTCGTCGGCCCCCATCTTGAGGCCCAGCACCTCGTCAAGCTCGTCGTCCTTGGAGGTGAGAAAGATCGCCGGCACGTCGCTGTGGCGGCGCAGCCGGGTCAAAAGTTCCATGCCGTCGAGGCGCGGCATCTTGATATCGAGCACCACCAGGTCGACCGGCTGGGCGCCCAGGCCGCGCAAGGCCTCGGCGCCGTCATGGTAGCTGCGCACCCGAAAACCCTCGGCCTCCAGCGCCATGGCCAGCGAGGCCAACAGGTTGCGGTCGTCATCGACCAGGGCGATGGTTGCGCTCATGACGGATTTGCCTCCTGGGGGAGGCGATTCTAGGCCGCCGTCGGCGTTGTGCCAAACGCCAATCGTGCAGGTGGTTACTAGAGCCGCATTTCTCAGTGCGCCCCGACGGCGCATGTCACCGGTGGAGGAAGGATCCACCCGAGCAGTAGTCGGTTTGACTTGGTAGCCGGCAGGCGGTTTCGTTGGGCAACCAACGCGGGGCCGAAGCCCTGCGACAAAGGCCGCCTAGGGCGGTTGAGCGAGCTTGCGGGCCGTAATTAGAGTGAGGCCTGAGCAGGCCTCGAAAGTGAAGTCGTGGACGCCGACCCGCCTGAGATTCGGGGAAGGCCGCGCGGGACGGGGAAGCAAACCGACGAGGGCACCCGTTCCGGTCCACCGGGATAGTTGGCACGGCACGCAGGCGGGCACAAAGGGTGATGGGGCGGCTGGGCTTGGCCTTGAGCGAAGCCAAAAACGACGGTCGTGAACGCCCGGCAGGGAAGCTTCGACTTCCTCGGCTATACGTTCGGCCCGCACCGCTATCGCAAGGATGGCCATTGGTATCTTGGCGCCAGTCCGTCGACGCAGGCCGGGACCCAATGAGAAATGCGGGCTAATGCCAATGCTGTTCACTTTGCGATCGTGATATGATTGGCGTAGGCGATTCGGGGCGATGGCGGCGCGTTGGACTGACGGTATCGGATGGGGAATTTGCCCACCTTTCTCTTGACGGCGCGGGGATTTCTGCGGCCTCGGTTGGAGACCACGCGCTCTTCGAGGATCTCCGCCAGCACGGCCTCATGGAAGGCGAGCCTATGCTGAGGGGGGAATAGCGGTCTCGATCTCCCAGCGTTCCTGGTGGAGCGCCGCCAGCTCCCGTGCCGGGGCTTCGGCCGGATCGGTGATGGTGGTGATCAGGCGGTAGAGGGGCTCGGCCCCGGCGATGCCCTTCAGGCGGTACTCGATCACCCGCACCAGCCGCCCCTGACGGTCCTGGCGGCGATCCTTGGCCGAGGCATAGATGGTGCTCAGATAGGAACCGTCGGAGAGCCGTTGCTGGCAGGGTGGGATTTGGTTCTTCTCAACCCGCCAGAGCAGCGCTGCCCCCGTCGCCGCGGCCTGGCTCCAGAGCGCGAAGCTGAAGAAACCGCGATCCGCCAAGCACAACATGTTCGGCTTGAGACGCTCCACCACGGCCTGGGCCAGGGTCTGCTCGCCGCTGGTGTAGGCGCCCAACTCGGCCCCGAAAAGAACGTGGCTGCCGGTTTTCACCAGGCAGACGAAGCGGAGTTGCGGATAGGCGCTACGCCCGCGCGAGGCACCCGGACGTCCGAAGGCAGCCACGTTGGCTGCCTCATTGGCCACTTCCTGGGTGCTGCCGTCGATGCTCACCAAGCGCCAGTCTCCATACCACGCCCCTTTCGTCTCTCGCTGCGCCAGCGGCCCAACGGCTTGCTGGTACAACTGCTTGACCGGCTCCACACCGAGCCGGCTGCGGGCCTGGGAAATCCCCGACTTACCGGCCACCGGAACAACCCCAAACGACCACGAGGGCCAGCGCAAGCCCTCCAAAAGACAGCGCAGAACCTCGCCGTAGGAAGCCTCCGCGTAGAGCGCCAGGGCGATGACGTAGTACATCATCACCGGCGCCGGAAGCTGCCGCTCCCGCAGACTGGCCCGACCCGTTCGTTCGAGAACCCCGTCAATCAAGTGCCGGGGAAAAGTCTTGGTGATGACCCCGAGGCTGATGTGGTCCGAAATCCGACTCCCTGCAGGCAATTTGGCCACTGTCCGTGCCATGTCATCCCTTTTATATGGTGGTCAGAGGGATGCAGTATACCATATCTTGTGTTGAGATGAACAGTATTGGCGCTAGAGCCTCGTTACAGCCTCGAAATCGATTTGCTGCGTCAAATCGAGCTGCTCGCCGGCCGCCGGCATGGGGTATTTGAGACCGCTGCCGCAATTATAGAGAACCACCCGATCGCTGACATTAACCAGGCCTTCGGCCAAGGCCTTCTCGAGGGCCGCTACGGTAGCCGCGCCCTCGGGACAGAGCAGTAATCCGTCTTCCCGGGCGGCCGCCCCTTGCGCCGCTTCGATGTCGGCATCGTCGACGGCGATGGCGAAGCCGCCGCTTTCGCGCACCGCCCGCAAGATAAGAAAATCGCCAATCGCCGCCGGCACGCGGATGCCGCTGGCCACGGTCTGGGCCTGGGGCCAGAGCTCGGCGTGTTCGCTGCCTTCCTCGAAGGCCTTGACGATGGGCGCGCAGCCGCTGGCCTGCACCGCCACCATGCGGGGCCGATGGCCGTCGATCCAACCCAGTTCGCCAAGTTCGGCGAAGGCCTTCCACATGCCGATCAGGCCGGTGCCGCCACCGGTGGGATAGAAGATCACGTCGGGCAACTGCCAGCCCAACTGTTCCGCCAGTTCCAGCCCCATGGTCTTCTTGCCCTCGATGCGGTAGGGCTCCTTCAACGTCGAGACGTCGAACCAGCCCGCGGGCTCACGCCCAAGGCCGACGATCTTGCCGCAGTCGTTGATCAGGCCGTTGACGCGGAAGAGCCTGGCACCCTGCAGCGCGATTTCGCGCAAATTGACCTCCGGCGTGTCGTCGGGACAGAAGACGAAGGTCTCCAGGCCGGCCCGGCTGCCATAGGCCGCCAGGGCCGCGCCGGCGTTGCCGTTGCTCGGCATGGCGGCGCGCTTCACCCCCAGTTCCTTGGCCATGCTGACGGCCACGGCCAGGCCCCGGGCTTTAAAGGATCCCGTGGGCAAACGCCCCTCGTCCTTGACCAGGATCTCGCCGCCGCCCAGCCGGCGGCTCAGTCCCGGCAGCGTCACCAGCGGCGTCATGCTCTCGCCCAAGCTGACGATATTGGCGCACGACCGCAGCGGCAGGAACTCACGGTAACGCCACAAATCCGGCGCCCGGCGTTCGAGGTCTTGCGGCTTGAGCGCCCGGCCCAGCGCTTCGAGATCGTAGCGCACCAGCAGCGGCCAGCCCTGGGGCGAAAGTTGGTGCAGGCGGTCGGCCGGCAGGCGTTCACCCGTCATGCCGCATTCGAGATGGCTGACGAAAGTGGGGCGTTCCTCGGTCAGGTTGTCGGCGAAGGCCAAGACCTGTGTCCTCCCGGATTAGTGGCTGGGGCGAGGCGAGGACCGATTGATATAGCGTCGGGACGGCCGCTGCAATCCTCGCGAGCCCCATTGACGGGCGCCGTCAGATGGGTATGACTGGCGGGCGCTGCCTCATGACGTATTACGCTACATATTTCGCCCGCCGGGCCGCTTGGGCCGGCTTGTTGGCCGCCCTCTTCTGGCTGCTGGCCTGGCCTGGCGGCAGTTCCGCCCGGGCGGCTGAAGGCTACCGCCTGGAGATGGATTATGAACTCTATATCGGCGGTTTCCTGTTGGGCCGGGCCGGCTTCCAGTTGCAGCTCGGCACCCGCGACTACCGCATCGACGCCCAGGGCCGTTCCGAAGGCCTGATCGATCGCATCGTCGGCTTTCGCAGCCAGGCCTCGTCCCAGGGCCAGGTGCTCGAGGGCCGGCCGCTGCCGACGCTCCATCGCCAGGACAACAGCTGGTTCGGCGAGCCGCGCAGCGTGCGCCTGGGCTTCGCCGCCGCCGGCCCCCAGCGCATCGAGGTGCTGCCCGAGGCCGCCGACGACGACCGCCAGCCGGTGCCCGGCGATCTCTTGGGCGGCAGCATAGACCCGCTGAGCGCCGCCCTGCTGGCCGGCATCGAAGTGGCGCCGGAGGGCGCTGCCACGCCGTGCCGCTTCGTGCTGCCCATCTTCGACGGCCGCCGGCGCTACGACATTACTTTCAAGCCCGAGCGCTGGGAAAGCATCGAGGGACCCTTTTTCAAGGGCCGGGCCCGGCGCTGTTCGGCTCTCACCCGCCGCATTGCCGGTTTTTCCCGGAACCCCTGGCTGCCGCGCACCGAGGAGCCGGAGGCCGGCCACGTCTGGTTTGCCCGCCTGGCGCCGGCAACGCTGCCCATCGTGGTCCGCCTGGAAGCCGACATCGGGCTGGGATCGCTGGTCGTCCACTTGGTTCGCTTTGCCCGGAAATAACCGGGATCAACCAAGAGCGCGTTGCCGGATCAGTTGCGCCGGGTTTGCCGCACCAGGAATTGGACCATGGTCTCGATGGCGCCGGCATCGTCGAAAACGTCATGCCCGCTGCCCGGCGGCAACACGAACGAAGCCGAATCGGGGCGGCCGCCGAGGAATTGGCCGCAATGGCCCTCCTGGTCGGCGGTGCGCTCCGGCCCATACCAGGGATCGTCGGCACTGACGATGGCCAGCACCGGCGTTGCCGCCGGCAGCGTCAGGCCGCGCACGCGGTGGGCGCCGTTGCAGGTCCACTGGGCGATGACGTGGGCGCGAAACTCCTCGCCGCGGTAATGCGCCGCCGCCACCCCACCCTCCGAGGTGCCGACCAGGAAGAGATTGTCGAAATCGATCCAAGAGAGGCTCGACAGGCGGTGCAGCGCATAGGAGATCTCGGCCAGCCTGAGGTCGTAGACGAACAGGTTGTAGCCGCCGGTCTGGGTTTTGGGATCGCACTGCAGCGGACGGAAGCGCCGGGCCAGGCTGTCGGGCGCGATGACCGCGAACCCGGCCCGCGCCAGGCGCTCGAAAAACTTGAAGTTGCCGATCCCGGTGCAGCCGTGCATGTAGAGCACCAGCGGCAGCCTGACGCCGGGGTCGTAGCGCGCCAGGTGGCTGGCCACCTCGGGGCTTTCCATGGTGGTCAGCTTGGGCTTGCCGGCCGTGACCTGGGGCAGCGCCACCACGGCCTTTTCCCAGGTCAGCTGGAGATCGGCGCGGTTGTCCAGCATCTCGGTACAGCCAGCCCCCAGCAAGGCCACAAGGACAACAGCGATAGCCGCCAGCCGCAGGCGGGAAACCGCGCCCGCCATCAACCGTAGGCCTCTGCCGCCGGGGCCGCCGTCGCCGTCGCCTGGATCCACCAGTGGGGCCGCTGGCGGCTCAAGTGCGCCGCCCCGGCGGCCGCGGCGGCCGCCGCCTGGGCCCCGGCAAAAAGTCCGAAGCAACTGGCACCGCTGCCTGACATGCGGGCCAGCAGACAGCCGGGCAGCGCGGCCAGGCGGTCCAGGAGTTCGGCGATGTCGGGCACCAGGCGCCGCGCCGGGGCCTCGAGATCGTTGCGCCTCTCGGCCAGGGCGGCGACCAGGGCCCGGGCATCGGCCGGCGCCGGCCAGGTTGGCACCGGCGACGGCGCGGCTTGGTCGAGGGCGGCAAAGACTTGGCCGGTGGCCAGCGCCGGGCCGGGATTTGCCATCACGAAGTGCAACGGCGGCAGGGTCGGCAAAGGCCGCAAGTGTTCGCCCTTGCCGCCCACGATGGTGGGCCGGCCCGCCAGGCAGGCCGGCACGTCGGCGCCCAGCCTGAGCGCCAGGGTGGCCAGTTCGCCGGCCGGCAGCTCGATTTGCCAGAGCGTCAACAGTCCGCGCAACGCCGCTGCGGCATCGGCCGAGCCACCGCCCAGGCCGGCCGCTACCGGCAAGGCCTTATAGAGCCGCATCTCGGCGCCGGCCGTGAGGCCGGGCCGGCCGGGCGGTCCGGGCCGGCCGGTCCGGGCCGCCCATGCCGCCAGTTCCCGGGCCGCCCGCATGACGATGTTGTGCTCGGGTGCCTGATTTTCCAGCGCCGCCGCGAAGGGGCCCGTGACTTCCAGCGTCAAAGCCTCGGCCGGCCTCAGTTCGAGCCAGTCGCCGTGCCGGGCGAAGACGATCAGGCTGTCGAGCTCATGATAACCGTCGGCCCGTCGGCCCAGTACATGAAGGTACAGATTGAGCTTGGCGGGCGCTGGCAGCCGCACCCCCGGCGCCTGGTTAGCCAAACGCTCGGCCCTCGTCGTCAATTGCCGGTGGCATCCTTGTCACCCGGCTTGAAGTCGGGCTTCACCTCTTCCTTGAGCCCCTTGGTGAGTTTCTCCCGGATCACCGGGATGGTGTCCCTGTCCGGCTTCAGCACCAGGGCGTGGCGCCACTGGAAAACCGCCTCGAGGCGGCGACCGGCGCGCCAGTAGGCATCGCCCAGATGGTCGTTGATGATGGGGTCTTGGGGCCGCAGTGAAACCGCCCTTTCGAGCTGCTTGACGGCGCCCTCGAACTCGCCCAGTCGATAGAGCAGCCAGCCCAGGCTGTCGATGATATAGCCGTCGCGGGGGCGCAACTCGACGGCCCGTTCGATCAGCTTGCGCGCCTTGTCCAGGTGCTGGCCGCGATCGATCCAGGAATAGCCCAGGTAGTTGAGCACCAGTGCCTGATCGGGCTTGAGCTCGAGCGAAGTGAGAAAATCCTGCTCCGCCTCGGGCCAGCGCTTGGTGCGTTCGCGACTGATGCCGCGGGCGTAATAGAGAGTCCAATGCTTGCTTTCGGGCTGGCCGATGCGAGAGATGGCCTGATCGTAGATGCCTGCCGATTCGGCGTAGCGCTCGTGTCCGCGCAGGATATCCCCCAACGTCACCAGAGCATCGATGCGTTGGGGCCGTTCCTTGGCCATGCCGCGCAGCAGCTTGGTGGCAGCCTCGACCTTGTCCAAACGGTTGAGGTTGTCGGCCATGCGGATGCGCGCCCGCCAGCCGTAGGCCGTGCCCCCGCCGATACGGGCGTAGACGGCGTTGGCCTCGGCCGTGCGCTCGTCCTGATCCAAGAGGCCGCCCAACAGCGTCAGCGCCACGGCCGAGCCTGGCTGGAGGTGGATGGCAAGCTGGACGTAGACCTTGGCCACCTCGCGGGTCCGACCCTGGGCCGCCGCCGCGGCGACGCCGTAGAACACTTCCGCCAGTCCTGCCTTGACGTCGGGCACCAGGCGGGCCGGGGCCTTTTTGCCCTGGCTTTCCTTGAGCGCCTCGAGGATAAGCGGATTGTCGGGATCCCTGATTTCCTCGAGGAACGAGCGGTAGAGTGCCGTGGCCTCGTCGAAACGACCTTGGCGGGCGAGGAAGCCACCATAGGCCTCGATCTCGCGCAGCGAACGGAAGTCCTGCTTCGCGGTAACCTCGCGAAAAGCCTCGTCGGCGGCTTGTACCCGCCCCGCCAGGTCGTTGACCAGGGCCCGGTGGTAGGCCTCGAAGAGACGGAATTTCTTCTTCTTGAGCGGCGCCAGCGCGGCCAGGGCTTTGTCGGGCTGCTTGCCGGCCAGGGTCCAGGCCTTGACCAGCGGCACCAGCAGGGCGCCGCTGCGGCGCCGGCTGGCCTTGGACAACTGCTTCTCCGCGGCCGCGAAATCGCCGGCAATGACGGCTTGCAAAGTCAGCACCAGGTTGCCCAGCACGTCGCGTTTCTGGCTCCGCAGAAGCTTTTTCGCCAGCGCCACGCCGGCGTCGATCTTTCCCACCGCCAGGGTCACGATGAAGGCCGGGTGGAGCAGCAATTCGTTGTCCGGGTCTTCGGCCAGGACCTCGGCGTAATAGCGCGCCGCCGCCACCGCATCGTTGTTGCGGTGGGCGTGGCGTCCGGCCAGGTACTTGCCGTAGACCGAGCCCTCGCTGGCGCCCTCCGCCGCTGCCGCCCCTGTGGCCGCCCCTGTGGCCGCCGTCAACCCAGCCAGGACCAGCAGGGCGGCGCCAAGGCCGCGGCCCAGCTGAGCCAATTTGCCCGCCATCACGACGTCACATATTGGGATAATTGGGACCACCGCCGCCCTCCGGCACCACCCAGGTAATGTTCTGGCTGGGATCCTTGATGTCACAGGTCTTGCAGTGCAGGCAGTTCTGGGCATTGATCTGCAGTTGCGGCCCGTCCCCGCCCTCGTCGATGATCTCGTAGACCCCGGCCGGGCAGTAGCGTTGTTCCGGGGCATCGTAATCCGCCAGATTGCGCCGTATCGGCAGCTCGGCATCGCCCAGCCTGAGATGCACCGGCTGGTCTTCGGCGTGGTTGGTATTCGAGATATAGACCGAAGACAGCCGATCGAAAGTAAGCTCGCCGTCCGGCTTGGGATAGTCGATGGCCGGACTGGCGCCGGCGGGAAGCAGACTGTCGTGATCGGCATGACGGTTGTGCAACGTCCAGGGCGCCTTGCCGCGCAGCAGAAAAAGGTCGATGCCGCTGTATATGGTGGCGGCCCACAACCCCCAGCGGAAAGCTGGCCGGAAATTGCGTGCCCGCTGCAGTTCCTCGTGCACCCAGGAATGGGCCACGCGTTCGGGGAAACCGGCGAGTTCGTCGCCCCCCGCGCCACCTTCACGCAGCGCCTCGAAAGCGGCCTCGGCGGCCAGCATGCCGGTCTTCATGGCGGTGTGGCTGCCTTTGATCTTGGGCACGTTCATGAAGCCGGCGGCGCAGCCGGTCAAGGCGCCGCCGGGAAACACCAGCTTGGGCAGCGCCTGCAAGCCGCCCTCGTTGATGGCTCGGGCGCCATAGGCGATGCGGCGGGCGCCGGCGAAAGTCCCGCGGAGCGCCGGGTGGGTCTTGAGGCGCTGCATCTCCTCGAAGGGCGAGAGGTGCGGGTTCTTGTAGTCCAGCGCCACCACGAAGCCGACCGCCACCTGGTTCTGCTCCAGGTGGTAAAGGAACCCGCCACCGTAGGTTTGCCCATCCAGGGGCCAGCCGGCGGTATGCACGACCAGGCCGGGCCGGTGCTGCTCGGGCGCCACTTCCCAGAGCTCCTTGATGCCCAGGCCGTAGATCTGGGGATCCTTGTCGTGCCGCAGCCCGAAGCGATCGATCAGGGTTTGCGACAGCGAGCCGCGGCAGCCCTCGGCGAACAAGGTGTATTTGGCGTGCAATTCGACACCTGGTTCGAACTCGGCCTTGTGGCTGCCGTCGGCGGCCAGGCCCATGTCGCCGGTGGCCACGCCTTTGACCGAGCCGTCGTCGTTGAACAGCACTTCGGCGGCGGCGAAGCCGGGGAAGATTTCGACGCCCAGCGCCTCGGCCTGTTCGCCCAGCCAGCGGCAGAGGTTGCCCAGGCTGATGATGTAGTTGCCGTGGTTGTTGAATTGCGGCGGCAGCAGCGCGTTTGGCCAGCGCAAGGAGCCGCCCGCCGAGAGGAACAGAATCCTCTCCTCGCTGACCGGCGTATTCAGGGGCGCGCCGCGGTCTTTCCAGTCGGGAAAGAGCTCGTTCAGGGCGCGCGGTTCGAGCACCGCACCGGAGAGGATGTGGGCCCCCACCTCGGAGCCCTTTTCGAGAACGCAGACCGTGATGTCGGTATCGAATTCGGCAGAGAGCTGGCGCAGGCGGATGGCCGCGCCCAGGCCCGACGGTCCGGCCCCGACGATGACCACGTCGAACTCCATCGACTCTCGGGCGACGCTTTCTTCTGCCATCAAAACACTCCGGCCGGACCGATCAGGCTACAAGGACACCAGCGGAAACAAAGGGAAGCAACGAGTTATGCCCCTCCGCCCGGCGCGGGTCAATGACCGCGTTGGCTGGCCGCCGCAAGCGCCGCATGCTAGCTTTGGCGAGAGACCCCAGCCATGACCGACAGCCACCCTTCAGCTCTTGCCCTGCTCGCCTGGTACATCGATTCCGGGATCGACGAGGCCATTGCGCCAGAGCCCCGTAATTATTATCAGCCAGCACCGCCGGCACCGCCGGTACCGCCGGCGCCGGAGCCAGAGGGATCCCAAGCTATCCGGCTGCCCGCAGCCCGGCCGCCGCGCGCCGGCGCCAGCGTGCCGCTCGACCTCGAATCTCCGGCCGCCGCACAACAGAGCGCCCAGGCCCTGGCCGCCGCCGCCGGCTCGCTGGCCGAACTGGCCCAGGCCATGCAGCGCTTCGAGGGCTGTGCGCTCAAGCACACGGCCAGCAACCTGGTGTTCGGCGACGGCAATCCCGAGGCCCAGGTGATGTTCGTGGGCGAGGCGCCGGGCGCCGACGAGGACCGCCAAGGCAAGCCCTTCGTCGGCGTCTCCGGCCAGCTTCTCGATCGCATGATCGCCTGCATCGGGCTAGACCGCGGCAACGCCTATATTACCAACATCATCTCCTGGCGGCCGCCCGGCAACCGCAAACCGACCAGCGCCGAGGTCATCACCTGCCTGCCCTTCGTGCAGCGCCACATCGAATTGGTGGCGCCCCGCCTGCTGGTGCTGGTCGGCGGTACCGCGGCCAGCGCCCTGAGCGGTCAGAGCCAGGGTATCACCCGTCTACGCGGCCGCTGGCTCGACTACCAGACCCCGGGGGGCAAGACCATCCCCGCGCTTCCCATATTCCATCCCGCCTACCTGCTGCGCCAACCGGCGCTCAAGCGCGAGGCCTGGCGCGACCTGCTGGCCATCCGCGAACGCCTCGAGCAAATGACTTGAGCGAGGCACGGCCCCGTCGCGGGTCTTCCCCTTGAGCGTCGGGATGGCTAGCCCGCATTTCTCACCGGGTCATGGCCTGCGCGTCGCTGTCGCGCCGACAGGGTTGGAGCGCTGCACCGCGCGATGTGGGACATCGGGCAAGCAGCGTGACGCACCCTGTCGGTGCGACAGCGGCGCCCGAAGGGTCGCCCCCAGCCGCGCGCCCGCTTTGGCAAAAGGTCGAAGAGCGTAGTCCCACTACGCTCA
>JASLXG010000089.1 GCA_030740435.1 Alphaproteobacteria bacterium
GTGGACCCTGAATGTTCACCGCCTGCGCCAACCGGACTTGCCGCGGAGGTTAACCCGCATTTCTCACCGGGTCACGGCCTGCGTCGCGCTACTTGCCCGATGTCCCACATCCCCGATGCCCCACATCGTGCTGCGCAGCGCTCCTACCCTGTCGACGCCACAAGGGACGACCCAGCACCGCGCAGGCCATGACCTTGGAGGCGGCAATGTTGACGGCGTCCAGGCCCGAGGCACAGAAACGGTTGACCTGCATGCCGGCCACCGACTGGTCGTAATCGGCCAGCAGCACGGCGGTGCGGCCGATTACCGAGCCCTGCTCGCCGACCGGGGCGACGCAGCCCAGCACCACGTCGTCGACCTCGGCCGTATCCAGCGCGTTGCGCTCGCGAATGGCGCGCAGCGCCCCGGCCGCCAGGTGGGCCGGCGGCACCTCCTGCAACGAGCCGTTCCTGCCCTTGCCGCGGGGTGTGCGCACGGCATCGAAGATATATACGTCCGTCATGGGTATTCTCCTGTGCTGGAGGCGGGAGTTTAGCATGTTGTCTCCGCCCGGGCCGAGAATGTTCGCCCGGGGTTGGGCGCCGGCGGGCTGTTTCCAACCCCTGTCGGATGGGCTAAAAGAGCCCTGCCGTCCGGCCGCGCTCGGCTTTTTCCGCGGCGCTGCGGGGCTTTCCGGGCTGGCACCGAGGGGAAAGATGGATCGCATTCGCATCACTGGCGGGGTGCCGCTGGCCGGCCGGGTTCGTATCGGCGGGGCCAAGAACGCAGCGCTCAAGCTGATGGCGGCGGCGCTCTTGAGCGAAGGCACGCTCAGGCTCTCGAACGTGCCGCACCTGGCCGACGTCAGCACCTTGTTGCGCCTCTTGGCCCGGCTCGGCGTCGAGGTCACCATGAACGGCGACGCGGACGACGAAGGCCACGTCGGCCGGGTGCTGTCGCTGAATGCCGCCGGGGTCCACGACACGCTGGCGCCTTACGACCTGGTGCGCAAGATGCGGGCTTCGGTACTGGTGCTGGGGCCCTTGCTGGCGCGCCGCGGCAAGGCCCGGGTGTCGCTGCCCGGCGGCTGCGCCATCGGCCCGCGGCCGGTCGATCTGCACCTGCAGGCGCTGGCCGATCTGGGGGCCGAGATCGAGCTGGTGGACGGTTACATAAATGCCAGCGCGCCCGGCGGCCTGCGCGGCGGCGAGATCCGCTTTCCCAAGGTTTCCGTAGGGGCCACGGAAAACGCCCTGATGGCGGCCACCCTGGCGCGCGGCGGATCGGTTATCGAAAACGCCGCCCGCGAGCCCGAAGTCGCCGAACTGGCGCGTTGCCTGGTGGCCATGGGGGCGCGCATCGAGGGCATCGGCAGCGACCGCTTGGAAATAGAAGGCACCGACGCGCTCTCCGGCGCCGACTGGCGCATCATGCCCGACCGCATCGAAAGCGGCACTTTCGCCGCCGCCGCCGCCATCACCGGTGGCAGCCTCGAGCTGGTTGGCGCGCGGCTCGAACTTATGAGGGCGGTGGTCGAGGCCCTGCAGCGCATCGGCGTCGAGATCAGCGAGACCGAGGCAGGGCTGAGCGTGGTGGCGGGCGGCGGCCTTGCCGGCCTCGATATCACCACCCAGCCCTACCCCGGCTTTCCCACCGACATGCAGGCCCAGATGATGGCGCTGCTGAGCGTCGCCGAAGGCGCCTCGATGATCTCCGAGACCATCTTCGAGAACCGCTTCATGCACGTGCCCGAGCTCTGCCGCATGGGTGCCGACATCGTCGTCAGCGGGGGCTCGGCGATGATCCGCGGCGTCTCGCGCCTCAAGGGCGCGCCGACCATGGCCACCGACTTGCGCGCCTCGGTCTCGCTGGTGCTGGCCGGCCTGGCGGCCGATGGCGAGACCGTGGTCAGCCGGGTCTACCACCTCGACCGGGGCTACGAGCGCCTAGTGGAAAAGCTGGCCGGCTGCGGCGCCCTGATCGAGCGGCTGCAGGACGAGGCAGCCTGATGAGCACCCCGCCGCTCAAGCTGAGCGCCCAGGACGGCCAGGACCTGGCGGTCATCTCGGCCTGCCTGCAGGACGCCCTGACACGCATGGGCGACATGATCTACCTGCCCCGCGAGCACCGTTTCGCCGCCATCTTCAGCCGTTTCATGTGGGAGGCGGCACCGGCCCGGAAGCGGGGCCACGGGCTTTTCCGCCGGGTCAGTTGTGGCGTCCACTTCAACGGTGTGCTGGGGGCCAGGATTCAGGGTCTCAAGCAAGATTCTCTGGACGAAGTGCTGGAGCTCTTGGCCCTGGAATGGCAAGAGGGCGAGGACGCCGAGGCGGCGATCACGCTGGTCTTCGCCGGCGGCGGCCTGATCCGGCTAGAGGCCGAATGCATCGAATGCCAGCTCACCGACATGGGCGCGCCTTGGACCACGCGGCGCCGGCCGGCCCACGCCGTGACGGAAGAAGAGGCCGGGACCGGGGCCGACGTGGACCCCGGGCAGGGCGTTTGAGGCCCGGCATGGCTGGCAACCGGGGTCTGGTCATGGCTTTGCCCAAGGGGCGCATCCTGGCCGAGGTGATGCCGCTGTTGCGCCGTGCCGGCATCGAACCCGAGCCGGCCTTCCTGGAGCCCGGCCAGCGCCGGCTGCAATTCGCCACCAATCACGAAAACCTCTCGCTGATCAGGGTGCGCTCGTTCGATGTCGCCACCTTCGTCGCCTTCGGGGCGGCCGAACTCGGTATCGTCGGCAATGACGTGCTGCTGGAATTCGACTACGGCGAAATTTATGCGCCGCTCGATCTCGGCGTCGGGCGCTGCCACATGGCGGTGGCGGCGCCGGCCGAACTGGCGGCCCGCGACGACCCCTCGCGCTGGAGCCACATCCGCGTCGCCACCAAGTACCCGCGCATCACGCGCCGCCACTTCGCCGCCCGCGGCGTCCAGGCGGAATGCATCGAGCTCTCCGGCGCCATGGAGCTGGCACCCGGGCTGGGGCTTTGCCGGCGTATCGTCGATCTGGTTTCCAGCGGCCAGACCCTCGAGGCCAACGGCCTGGTCGAGATCGAAAAGATCGTCGACATCTCCTCGCGCTTGGCCGTCAACCGGGCCGCCTTCAAGACCCGCAGCGAGGAAGTGGGCGGCTGGATCCGGCGTCTTCGCGAGGCCCTCGATGGTCGCTAGGCTGGACAGCAGGACCGCCGACTTCGAAGCCCAATTCGAGGCTCTGATGGCGCGCAAGCGGGCCGCCGAAGACGACGTCGACGGCGTCGTCGCCGAGATCATCACGGCGGTGCGTCAGCGCGGCGATCAGGCCCTGATCGAATTCACCGAACGCTTCGACGATTTGCTCCTGAAGCCCGAGACCTTGGCTATAGATCCGGCCGAGATCAAAGCGGCCACGGCCCCGGCGGCCCAGCTTCGCGCGCTCGAACAGGCGGCCGAGCGCATCGCCGATTTCCACCGCCGGCAAATGCCCGACGACCAATCCTTCCGCGATGCCGAGGGCGTCGAATTGGGCTATCGCTGGAATGCCATCGAGGCCGTCGGGCTTTACGTTCCCGGCGGCAAGGCGGCCTATCCTTCGTCGGTGCTGATGAATGCCATCCCGGCCGGCGTCGCCGGGGTCGGGCGCCTGGCCATGATGGTGCCCAGCCCCGGAGGCGAGCTCAATCCGCTGGTCCTGGTGGCGGCGCGCCTGGCCGGCGTCGACGAGGTCTGGCGGCTGGGCGGGGCCCAGGCCATCGCCGCCTTGGCATACGGCACGAATAGCCTCCGCCCGGTCGACAAGATAGTCGGGCCCGGCAACGCCTATGTGGCGGCGGCCAAGCGCCAGGTCTTCGGCCTCGTCGGCATCGACCTGATCGCCGGACCCTCGGAAATCCTGGTGGTCGCCGACGGCGCCAACGACCCCGCCTGGATCGCCGCCGACCTTTTGTCGCAGGCCGAACACGACGAGCTGGCCCAGGCCGTGCTGATCAGCGACGACGCCGACTTTGCCCAAGCCGTGGTCGAGGCCGTCGAGGGTCACTTGGTGACTCTTTCCAGGCCGGCCGTGGCGCGGCAAAGCTGGCACGATCTGGGAGCCGTGATCGTGGTGCCTTCGCTCGACCAGGCGCCGGCCCTGATCGACGCCATGGCGCCCGAACACCTGCAACTGGCGCTGGATGAGCCCGAGGCGCTGTTTGATCGGGTGCGCCATGCCGGGGCGGTTTTCCTCGGCCGCCACACGCCGGAAGCCGTGGGTGACTATGTAGCCGGGCCCAGCCACGTGCTGCCGACCTCGGGCAGCGCGCGCTTCTCGTCCGGCCTCTCGGTCTTCGATTTCCTCAAGCGCACCACCATCATGCGCTGCGGCCCGGCCCAATTGGCCGCCATCGGCCCGGCCGCTGTCACCCTGGCCGAGGCCGAAGGCCTGCCGGCCCACGCCCTATCCGTGGCGCTGCGCCTGGCGGACGGCCAAGACGGCGAGGACGGCTAGCCGTGGCCGAGGACGGCCAACGCATTGCCAAGGTGGCGCTCGACGAGAGCACCGTGGTGCGGCGCAACGCCGACATCGAACACGAGTGCAAGGTAGCCATCTTCGACCTTCTCGAGGAGAACGAATTCAGCCTCACGGCAGGCGCCCCTGGCCCCTATTCGCTGCACCTCGGCATCGAGGACAACCGGCTGGTGCTGGACGTGCGCGGCGAAGACGACAGCGAGACGCACGAGCGCGTGGTGCTGCCGCTGGCGCCCTTGCGCAACCTGATCAAGGAGTACTTCGTCGTCTGCGAGAGCTATTTCGCCGCCATCAAGACGGCCAGCCCCTCGCGCATCGAGACCATCGACATGGGCCGGCGCGGGCTGCACAACGAGGGCGCCGAGATCCTCGTCGAGCGCCTGGCCGACAGCCTGAGCATGGACACCAACACGGCGCGGCGCCTGTTCACGCTGGTCTGCGTCCTGCACATAAAAGGATAATTCTTTATCTCCATGGGCGATCTTCCCGGCGCCGTGCTCTTCGCCTGCACCAACAACATCGTGCGCTCGCCCATGGCCGAAGCCATCGCCAAACACCTCTACGGTCACGCGGTCTATGTCGATTCGGCCGGCGTCCGGGTGGGCGAACGCGACCCCTTCGTGCTGGCAGTGATGGAGGAGATCGGCCTTGATTTGTCGCGCCACTGGCCCAAGACGCTCGACGATCTCGAGGACAACTCCTACGACGTCGTCATCACGCTGTCGCCCGAGGCCCAGCACAACGCCCTCGAGATGACCCGCACCATGGCCTGCGAGGTGGAATTCTGGCCCATCTTCGATCCCACCATCACGCAAGGCAGCCGCGAGGTCGTGCTCGATGCCTACCGTGGCGTACGTGATGTGCTGGGCCAACGCATCCGCGCCCGCTTCGGGCTGGTGCCGGCGCCTCGGGTTTAAGAAGGATTTACTGGGGTTTGACTTGATTTTCCGCTGCCATGCGGGCATTTTTCTGCCTCCCGCGGCATGGGGCCGCGGCAACGAGGAGGCTTGATGGCCAAAGAGGAATTGCTTGAGTTCAACGGCACCGTCACCGAACTGCTGCCGAACGCCATGTTCCGCGTAACGCTGGAAAACGAACACGAGGTTCTGGCGCACACCGCGGGCAGGATGCGCAAGCACCGCATCCGGGTGCTGGCCGGCGATAAGGTCCTGGTCGAGATGACACCCTACGACCTGACCAAGGGCCGCATCACCTTCCGCTACAAATAGGCTTGGCCCAAAGTGGGCGCCGTGTCGGAGTCGCGCCTGATTCTGGCTTCGGCCTCACCGCGCCGTCTCGAGTTGCTGCGCCAGATCGGGATCATTGCCGATTTCGTGGAAGCCGCCATGATCGACGAAACCCCCCATCCCGGCGAAACGCCGCCGGCTCTGGCGCAACGCCTGGCCGGGGCCAAGGCGGCGGCCGTGGCGATGCGTCATGGCGGCGCATTCGTGCTGGCCGCCGATACGGTGGTGGCCTGCGGCCGGCGCTCACTGCCCAAGGCGGACGACCGCGATCAGGCGCGGCGGGCGCTGGAAATGCTCTCGGGCCGGCGCCACCGCGTCCATACCGGCGTCTCTCTGGTGGCGCCACAAGGCCCTACACGACAACGCCTGGTTACTACGACGGTCACCTTCAAGCGGCTCGGCGGCGCCGAGCTCGAGGCCTATCTGGATAGCGGCGAATGGCACGGCAAGGCCGGCGCCTATGCCATCCAGGGCCGGGCGGCGGCCTTCGTCAAACGCCTCAACGGATCCTACTCGAACGTCGTCGGCCTGCCGCTCCATGAAGTAGCGGCGCTGCTCGGCGGTCTCGGTTATCCTGTCACCGAGACTTCGACCAAGAGGGGCGCATGACGAGCGAAGTTCTGATCAACGCCGGCTATCTTGAGACGCGTATCGCGCTGGTGGAGGACGGCCGTCTGGTTGACCTGGCCATCGAGCAGAACCGCCGACAGGGCCCTGTCGGCAACATCTTCGTGGGCCGGGCCGAACGCGTGGTACCCAGCGTCGGCGCCGCCTTCGTGGAACTGGGGCTGGAGCGCGCCGGTTTCCTGCCGGCCTCCGAGGCGCGCCACTTCGAGGGCCCGCCGGTGGGCGACGAGGCGCTCGGCATCGAGGCCCTGGTCGACGAGGGCCAGGCCGTCATCGTCCAGGTGCAGAAGGATGCCATCGGCGACAAGGATGCGTTCTTGACCTCCGATCTTACCTTGCCCGGGCGCTATCTGGTCTTCGGGCCCAGGCGCTCGGGCGTCGCCGTCTCGGCCCGCATCGGCGACGAGGCCGAGCGCCGCCGCCTGATCGAGGCCACGGCGGAGATCGAAGGCGGCGGCGGTTTCATCGTGCGCACCGCCGCCGAGGGCGCGGCGGCCGAAGACCTGGCCGCCGATGCCACCGAGCTTCGCGACCGCTGGGACGACATTCAGGCCCGGGCCCAGGCCTTTGACGCCCGCCCGCCGCTGTTGCTGCACGGCGATCTGGATCCGGTGTCAAAGGCACTGCGCGACCGCCTGGGGCCCGAGATCGAGACCGTGCTGATCGACGACAGCCAGGCCTACGCCGAAGCCAAGCGCTATGCCCAGGCCGTGATGCCGGATCTGGCCGAGCGGCTGCAACGCTTCGCCGGCGGCGACGTCTTCGCCCATCACGATGTGGCCGAGCAGATCCTGGCCGCCCTCGAGCCCCACGTGGAGCTGCCCTCGGGCGGCCATATCTGCATCGAAACCACCGAGGCGCTGACCGCCGTCGACGTCAACAGCGGCCGTCACAAGGGACAATATGGAGGGCGCCATGGCGGGCGGCGCCAGCAAGCCGAGACGGCGCTGGTGTGCAACCTCGAGGCGGCGGCTGCCGTGGCCCACCAGATCCGCTTGCGCGGCATCGGCGGCATCATCGTCATCGACTTCATCCACTTGCCCGAGCGCGAACACCGCGACCAGGTGGTGGCCGCCCTGGAAGCGGCCTTTGCCACCGATCCCGCGCCGGTCCGCGTCGGCCGCATGATGGAATTCGGACTGGTTGCCCTGACGCGCAGGCGCAGCCGCCAAACCCTGGTCACCAGCCTCTCCGACGTCTGCGAGCATTGCGAGGGCGCGGGCCGGCTGCCCAGCGCCGAAAGCGTCGCCGCCGAAGTTCTGCGCCAAGCCGAGCGCGAAGCCCCGAGCCGCCCCGGCGGCACCCTCGCGCTTACCGTGGCACCAGAAGTGGCGGCGCTTTTATGGCACGATGACGTCGACCTCGAAGCCTTCGGCCGGCGCCTCGGCCGCCAGGTCGAGGTATACGAGGATGCCGAGCTGGCGCGATATGAGCACGATCTGGAAATCACCTGATGGCGGGAGGAAGCCTATGAGCGACGCCGCACGCAATCTCGACATGGCCACCGCCGTGGGCGAAGCCGAAGCGGCTTACGTCGCCGCCAACCCCGAGAGCCAGCGTCTGCAGGCCGAGGCCTGTGCCGTCATGCCCGGCGGCAACACACGCTCGGTGCTCTACTACCCGCCCTTTCCGCTGACCCTGGTGCGCGGCGAGGGGGCCCGGGTGTGGGACGCCGACGGCCACGACTATTGCGATTTCCTGGGCGAATACACGGCCGGCCTTTATGGCCACTCGCATCCCGTGATCCGCGCCGCCATCGAGGCCAAGTTGGCCGACGGCGTGCTGATGGGGGCGCCGGGCGAGCTCGAGGCCAAATTGGCGGCCGAACTTTGCCGCCGCTTCCCCTCGTTCGAGCAAATGCGGCTCTGCAACTCCGGCACCGAGGCCAACTTGTTGGCCCTTAGTGCCGCCCGGGCCGTCAGCGGCCGTGACGCCATCATGGTCTTCGAGGGCGCCTACCATGGCGCCGTCTTCGTTTTCGGCCCCGGCGGCTCGCCGCTCAACGCGCCCTTCCCTTTCGTCATGGGGCGCTACAACGACGCCGAGGGGGCGGAAAAGCTGATCGATGAGCACGCCGGCGAGCTGGCGGCGGTGATCGTCGAGCCCATGCAGGGCGCCGGCGGCTGCATCCCCGGCGAGCCCGAGTTCCTGCAGGCCCTGCGCGATGCCACGGCACGCCACGGCATCATCCTGGTGTTCGACGAGGTCATGACCTCGCGCACCGGCGGCGGCGGCTTGCAGACCGAATTGGGCATCGTTCCCGACATGACGACGCTGGGCAAATACGTCGGCGGCGGCCTGCCCTCGGGCGCCTTCGGCGGCCGGGCCGAGATCATGCAGCATTTCGATCCCCGCCGGCCCGATGCCTTCATGCACGCCGGTACCTTCAACAACCACGTCCTGACCATGGCGGCCGGGCTGACCGGCTTGACCGAGATCTATGACAGCGAGGCGGCGGCCGGGCTCGACCGCCGCGGCCAGGAACTCCGCCGCCGCCTCAACGAGGCGGCCGAGGCACGTGGGTTGCCGGTCCAGGCCACCGGTGTGGGCTCGCTGAGCACGGTGCATTTCCAGTCGGGCCCGATCCGCTCGATCGAGGATCTCAGCTCCGACCCCGAGGCCCGCACGCTCTTTCAGTTGGATCTGTTGGCCCGCGGCATCTATTCGCCCAGGCGCAACATGGTGAACCTCTCGCTGCCCATGAGCGACGCCGACATCGACGGCTTCGTCGCCGTTTTCGAGGAATTCCTCGACGGCCGCGGGCCGCTTTTGGGGGGCTGACGTGGCGCCGGGCGAGGCCCCCGGCACGGCCCGCTGCCCGATCTGCGGCCAGCCCGCGGCGGCCGAGACCCGGCCCTTATGTTCGCCGCGCTGCAAGGAGGTTGACCTCGGCCGCTGGCTGGGTGAGCGCTACGCCATCCCGGCGGTCGAGCCGCCGGACCAGTTCTCCGAATCGGAAGACGAGGATGAAACCTTGCACTGATCCGGGCCGGCCGGACGGCCCTCCGGCCGGCTGGACAGCCCTCGCGCTTTACCCTATAAACCGCCTTCGTTACGGGGGGCCCACGGGCCTCGCCAAGCCCGGTGCCCAGGTAGCTCAGTTGGTAGAGCAGCGGACTGAAAATCCGCGTGTCGGT
>JASLXG010000090.1 GCA_030740435.1 Alphaproteobacteria bacterium
CAGGCCCATCAGGTCGCGCACACCCTGGACGGCGGCGTCGGCGTATCGTTCCGGGTTCTGCGAGAGCAGTTTATGGGTGACAAGGCTGCCATCGGGCCGCTTTGCCACCAGATCCGTGAAGGTGCCGCCGCGGTCGATCCAGATTTGCCATTTGTCGTGTTTTTTCATTGTTTCTCAATACCATAATGCGATCGCCACCGCAGAGACCTTAAACTCAACAGCCAACACTATTGCGAGTAGCCAACATTCTCCAAATGTGCCCTGAAATCCAAATCTTCTTTTAATAAATTTGTAATAAAAATTGACAACATACTGTAATTCAAATCCATTCCTCCTTTTTGATTTTTGCATGTTGAACTAATATCTGTTATTTTCTTAAATACCTCCTCATGTTCTATTTCATGACTGTCAACTGATTTGTATCCACTGTCACGCATTATCTGGATTTCACTATCAAAATGCTCCCTTAATGCTTTAACAAACTCCTCCATCTTGTCGATGCACCCACTAGTGTCGCCGCCGTTCTCGCAATCAATCATTGCATTAATAATATCGATGATCCTTTTATGATCGTCATCAATACCCGCGTGTCCAGTCAAAAAACTGCGCGTCAGCTCAAGCCTGGTCATCACGTCTCCTCGGCTTTCCATCGTGCAACAAATCGTCCAAGAGCTATCGTTGCATGTCAAATAGCGTCTGCCAATTGGCGTTTGCCGCCGTCATAGGGACAGCACCCCGAAACACTTTGACGATTGCGGCGCTGCCGGTTTCCCCAAAAGGCCTGGGGGACCGGGGCGGCCCATGGTATGTCAGGCCCGTCGCCCCACGAGACGCCGCCGCCCCTGAAGGTCATACTCCTCTTGGGATCCGCCGGGATAACGGGCGTCACGCCAGAAGATGTCATCCTGGGCAAGCCGGTCGGTGGGGACCGGCTTGCACCGACGGTGAGAGATGGACCCGACGAAACCCAATTCCCCTTTTGGCCGCGCCAGCCCGCGCGAGACGCGCTGGGGCGTGGTGGTTGTGGTGGTGCTGGCGGCGGCGGTGGCGGCTTTTCAGGTCGGCAAGGTGCCGGTGGCGTTGCCGCTGTTGCGCCACGACCTGGGGCTTTCGCTCTTTGGCGCCGCCCTGGTGGTGGCGGTGCTGAGCGCCGTGGCGACGCTGGTCGCCATCGTCGTCGGCACCGCCAGCGATGCCCTGGGGGCGCGGCGGCTGTCGCTGCTGGCGCTGGGCACCATCGCCGGGGCCAGCCTGGCCGGAGCCTTCGCCGACGGCGTGGCCTGGCTGCTGCTGACGCGGATCTTCGAGGGATTGGGCGTGATCGTGTTGTTTGCCGCCGGACCGGCCATGATCCTGCGCGCCGTCAGCGAGCGCCACACGCGGCTCGCCTTTGCCGCCTGGGGCTCCTACATGCCGCTGGGCCTGGCCGCCATGGTGCTGCTCTCGCCGCTGCTGCTGGCGCCGCTGGGCTGGCGCGGCCTGTGGATCGTCAACGCCGCCTTGGCGGCCGTTTTCGCCGCCGTCTATCTGCTCGGCACACGGGCCACGCCGGATCCGCCGGGCGGCGCGGCGACCCGGCATCTCGGCCGCGACCTGGGCGCCGTGTTGGGCGCCCGCGGACCCTGGTTGCTGGCGCTGGCCTTCGCCGCCTACGGCACGCATTACCTCTGTGTCATCGCCTTCCTGCCCACCTACCTGGGCGAGCAGCACGGTCTCGGCGCCGCGGCCGCCGCCGCCATCGTCGGCCTGGCCATCGCCGCCAACGTGCCGGGCAACCTGGCGGCCGGTTGGCTGCTGCATCGCGGCGCCTCGCGGCGGCGCTTGCTCTCCCTGGCGGTGCTGGTCATGGCGGCCAGCAGTGTTCTCATCTTTCAGCCCGGGACGCCGTTGCCGGCCCTGGTGTTTCTCACCACCGCTTTTTCCGGCATCGGTGGCCTGGTGCCGGCCTCGCTGTTTAGCGCCGTGCCTGCCTACGCCCCTTCGCCGGCCCTGGTCGGTGCCACCAGCGGCCTCATTTTGCAATGCGTCAACATGGGCCAGTTGGCCGGACCGCCGATCTTCGCGGCCGTCGTTTCGGCCTGGTCGTGGGCCCGGGCGCCCTGGATGTTCGCCGCCCTGGCCCTGGCGGGCCTGATACTGGCCCAACTGATCGGCCGCGAGGAGGCCCGTGCCTTACCAGAGAAATTCATAAAATGAATTTCTCTGGTAAGGCACAAAACCATGAATTCTAGTGTGATTCAGATTCCCAATTTCGGCGCATGAAATGCGCCGAACTTCAGAATCATCACACTAGACGCGGCTCCCTGTGAACTTCCGCCGGTCGGCCGGCGCTGCTAGAATCCGGCATGCTCAACCGTATCCGACTCTATTCCGGCTTGGTCTTGCTGACCTTCGTCTGCATGCACCTTTTCAACCACGGGCTCGGGCTGATCTCCTTCGAGGCCATGGATGCGGCCTTGCCCTTCACCACGCGGCCCTGGCGCAGTTGGCCGGGAACGCTGCTGCTGGGCGCCGCCGTGCTGACCCACAGCGGCCTCTCCCTGACCACGCTTTATCGCCGCCAGACACTGCGGCTGAAGGCCTGGGAGGCGGCCCAGACCATCCTCGGTTTGCTGTTGCCGCTGTTTCTCATGGGCCACGTGCTGGGCACCCGCGGGCTGGTCGAGATCTTCGGCGTCGCCACCGGGTATGAGCTCGAGATGCTGGCGCTCTGGGTCTTCATGCCCGAGTGGGCGGTGATGCAGACCGTGCTGCTGCTGCTGGCCTGGAGCCACGGCTGGATCGGGCTGACGACCTGGGTTCGCTTGAAGCCCGGCTACCAGCGCTGGCGGCCCTGGATCTCCGGCTTCGGCCTGCTCTGGCCGGCGCTGGCGCTGGCCGGCTACGTGGCCGCCGGTACGCGGACGCTGGAACGGGCCGCCGACCAGGCCTGGATCGGTCAGGTGCTGAAAGCGGCGCGCTTCGATGCGGCCTACTCCGAGACCGTGCTGACCTGGAATTACCGCCTGATGGCGGCCTGGGCGGCGATCGTGGCGCTGGTGCTGGCGGCACGCTGGCTGCGGCTCGCCGTGGCCCGCCGCCAGCGCGGCGTGCGCGTCATCTACCGCCAGACCCAGACGGTCGAGACACCGCCCGGGGCCACCGTGCTGGAGGCCCTGCGCGCCGGCCGCATCAATCATGCCTCAGTCTGCGGCGGCCGCGGGCGCTGTTCGACCTGCCGCATCAAGGTGGGGCGCGGGGCCGACTGGCTGGCCCCGCCCGGAGCCCAGGAACAAGAGGTGCTGGAGCGCATCTCGGCCCCGCCCGGCGTGCGCCTGGCCTGCCAGATCCGGCCCACCGTCGACCTCGAGATCGAGCCCCTGCTGCCGCCCATCGCCGGTGCCGCCGAGGGCTTCCAACAGCCCGGCTACCTGGCCGGCCAGGAGCTCGAGGTGGCGATCGTCTTCGTCGATCTGCGCGCTTCGACAAAGCTTTCAGAAGACCGCCTGCCATATGATTTCGTCTTCGTGCTGAACCAGTTCTTCGCCGCCATCGACAGCGCGCTGGTCGAGACCGGCGGCCACTACGCCCAGTTCAACGGCGACGGATTGATGGCCATCTACGGCCTCGATAGCGGCCTCGAGCAGGGTTGCGCCGAGGCCCTCGAAGGTGCCCGGGCCATGCTGCGCCAGCTCGACCAGCTCAACCGGCGCCTGGAATCCGAGATCCCCGAGCCCTTGGCCATCGGCATCGGCATCCATTGCGGCGAGGCCATCGTCGGCAGCATGGGACCGCCAGCCCATCCCATCATCTCGGCCATCGGCGACAACGTCAACGTGGCGGCCCGGCTGGAGGCGCTCTGTAAGGATTATGGCGTGCCGCTGGTGGTCTCGGATACGGCGGCCGGCCACGCCGGTGTCGACCTCTCGGGGTCCCGCCACGAGACCGTGCAGGTACGCGGCCGCGAGCAGAGTCTGGAGGTCTATGCCGTCGACGACCCGCTGACGATCGGTGCTGCGGCGGACGCGGCCGTCGAGCCGATAGCGGCGAAATAGGGCCTGCTCCACATGTGTCCGTGCTGGCTGGCGCCGTGCTGCTGCTGCCGGTTTCCTGAAGGCCTCGCCCAGCGGTTGACCGACGCCTCCCGGCCTTGCCATGCTGGCGGAAAGCCGCCACGGGAGGAAAAATAAATGCTGAGTTCGCGCCGCCGCATCGTCACCGGCCACGACGCCCAGGGAAAATCGCGGATCGTCATCGACGGCCCGCCGGGGAACCTGATCGAACGCAACGCCGGCGGCCTGGCCGAGATCTGGAACACCGACGGCGGTCCCGTCGACAGCCGCGATGCCGTCGACCGCGCCAGCGGCCCGGTGCATCTCTCGCCGCCGGCCGGCGGCAGCCGCTTTCGCTGGTTCCAGATCGCGCCGGACGATCCCGCCATGTCGATAGACGAGCTGGAGGCCAACACGGCCCAGGCCTTCGCGGCCATTGGCGCGGCCCACGAACGGCCCGACACGACGCGCGATCCGCGCATGCACAAGACGCCCAGCGTCGACTACATAATCCTGCTTTCGGGCCGCGTGACGCTGATGCTCGACGACGACGAATGCGAGCTCCAGCCCTACGACGTGGTGGTCCAACGCGGCACCAACCACGCCTGGATCAATCGTGGCGACGAGCCGGCGCTGCTGATCGCCGTGCTGATCGATGCCGAAATCAATTAACGCGGAGACCCGACCATGAGCGCCGTCCCGAATCTCGCCGATCCCCTGACGCTGCCCTGCGGCACAGTGCTGCCCAACCGTCTGGCCAAATCGGCCATGACCGAAGGCGTGGCCGATGCCGACAACCGGGCCACCGAGCGTCACGCCGTGCTCTACCGGCGCTGGTCGGAAGGCGGCACCGGGCTGCACATCACCGGCAACGTGCAGGTCGACCGCCGTTTCCTCGAACGCCCCGGCAACGTCGTCATCGAGGACCGCCAGGGCCTCGATCAATTGCGCGCCTATGCCGCCGCCGGCACCGTGGCCGGTAACCAGCTCTGGATGCAGATCGGCCACGCCGGACGCCAGACGCCGATCCACGTCAACCCCGAGCCCGTGGCGCCCTCGGCCATACCGCTGGAGCTGCCGCCGGGCCGCCACGGTGACCCCCGGGCGCTCAGCGGCGACGAGGTCGAGGACATCGTGCGGCGCTTCGCCTTCGTCGCCGAAGTGGCCCGCGAGACCGGCTTCACCGGCGCTCAGGTACACGCGGCGCACGGTTATCTGATTAGCGAGTTCCTCTCGCCCAAGGCCAACCGGCGCGACGACGAATGGGGCGGCAGCCTGGAGAATCGGGCGAGGCTGCTGCTCGAGACCATGCGCGCCATGCGCCGCGCCGTGGGCCCCGACTTTGCGCTGGGCGTCAAGCTCAACTCGGCCGATTTCCAAAAGCAGGGCTTCACCTTCGAGGAATGCGTGCAAGTGGTGCAGTGGCTGGAAGCAGCGGGCTGCGATCTGCTCGAGGTCTCGGGCGGCAACTACGAACAGCCCAGCATGATGGGCGCCCGGATAAAGGACCAGGTGGCGGGAAACGCGCTGCCCGAGCGTCCGGTGCGCGAGAGCACGCGCAAACGCGAGGCCTACTTTCTCGAATATGCCGACGCCATGAGAAAGGTGACGAAAATGCCGCTGATGGTCACCGGCGGCTTCCGCAGCCGGGCCGCCATGGACGCCGCGCTGGCCTCGGGCGCGCTAGACGTGGTCGGCGTGGCCCGGCCGCTTTGTGTCGACACCGACGCTTCGGCCCGGATCCTGGATGGCAGCTCTGAATCCATGCACAGCTACGAGCTCGATATCGATCCGCCCCAGGCCGGCCTGGCCTGGTTCTGCTGGCAGATCCTGCGCCTCGCCGACGGCCAGGACGCCGACCTCGCCCTCGACGGCAAAAGCGCCATCAAGGCCTACTTCGAGCACGAAACGAAGATGGCCGAGGCCATGAGCCGGGGCTAGCGCGCCTCATGTTATATGCTTACCGACTGATCGGTAAGCATATCTGGGCGCCGCTTTAGGGCACCAGTTCGGGGAAGCCCCGGTACTGGCCGCCGTGGCCACCCTCGTGATTGTCCCAGCCCGGCTTGGTCAGAAAGCGCTTGGGTCCGATGTAGCTCATGATTTGGCGGATCGGCTTGTCGCGCCAATTGATGTTGAAGGCGGCCAATTTGGGAAAGAAACAAAGCTCGGAATAGGGCAGGTGATCGTGAATCCACCAGGCCAGCGATTGCCATTCTGCACCGTTCTCGTAGCGATCCGCGAACCAGGGAATCACGATGCAGGCGGTGGCGCCCAGGCAGCCGTCTCGATCCCGGCTGTCCCAAATGTGGCGCCCATAGTTGGCCTCGTTGGTGGCGCAATTGAGGTTGTGCCGATTGCCGAAGGCGTTCACTTGGCGCGACCGGTAGGCCGAGCGAACGGCGACCCCGCCAAAGGTTCGGTAGAGGGGCTCCAGCAGTTCCCCACATAATTTGCCTCCCGCTTCGATCGCCAGATCGGGGTCGTCCGGGATATTGGGAATTCCGTTGAGGTTGGAGATCTCGCTGTAGAGGAAATCGCGCAGGAAAAAATTCTGCGAGAGCCTGACACGGCCCAGGTTCTCCAGTGATTTGACGGCCTTCGGTTTTCGCATCAAGTCGGGTCCTGGGCTTGAACAACCGCCCCCCTAGTGCCGGAAATGCCGCATGCCGGTCAGCACCATGGCCAGGCCGGCTTGGTCGGCGGCTTGGATGACCTCGTCGTCGCGCATCGAGCCGCCGGGCTGGATGACCGCCGTGACGCCGGCCTCAGCCGCTGCCAGCAAGCCGTCGGCGAAGGGGAAGAAGGCGTCCGAGGCCACCACGGAGCCCCTGGTCAGGGGCTCGGCTTGGCCGGCCTGGGCGGCCGCGTCGGCCGATTTGCGGGCCGCTATGCGGGCTGAATCGACGCGGCTCATCTGGCCCGCGCCGACGCCCACCGTGGCGCCCTCTTTAACGTAGACGATGGCGTTGGACTTGACGTGCTTGGCCACCCGGAAGGCGAACAACAGGTCCGCCAGCTCGGCCGCGCTGGGCGCCCGCTTGGTGACGACTTTCAGGTCGGATTCGTTCACCCGCCCGGCATCCCGGTTCTGCAAGAGATACCCGCCGGCCAATTGGCGCACGCTCAGGCCGGCGGCGTCGGCCGCGGGCAGGCTGCCGGCCAGCAACAGCCGCAGGTTCTTCTTCTCGGCCAGGATGCGCTGGGCCTCGTCGTCGGCCTCGGGGGCGATGATCACTTCGGTGAAGATCTCCGAGATGGCGCTCGCGGTTTCACCATCGAGCCTGCCATTCAGCGCGATGACGCCGCCGAAGGCGCTGACCGGATCGCACTTCAGCGCCTTGCGGTAGGCCTCGACGTAGCTTGAACCGAGCGCCACGCCGCAGGGGTTGGCGTGCTTGATGATGGCGATGGCCGGGGTCTCCGGGTCGAACTCGGCCACCAGCTCGAAGGCGGCGTCGGTGTCGTTGAGGTTGTTGTAGGAAAGCGCCTTGCCTTGCACCTGGCGCGCTGTGGCGACGCCCGGCCGGGCCGGGCCGCCGGCATAGAAGGCGGCCTCCTGGTGCGGGTTTTCGCCATAACGCAAAACCTCGCGGCGTTCGCCGGCAAAGACCAGGCGCGGGGGAAAGCTCTCGCCCGTCTGCGCCGCGAACCAGCCCGAGATGGCCCCGTCGTAGGCCCCGGTGCGGGCGTAGGCCTTGGCCGCCAGGCGGCGGCGCAGCTCAGCCGAGACGGCGCCATCGTTGGCTGCGAGCTCGGCCAGCAGCTCGGCGTAGTCGTCGACCTCGACGATCACGGTCACGAAGGCGTGGTTCTTGGCCGCCGAGCGGATCATGGCCGGGCCGCCGATGTCGATGTTCTCGATGCAGGCGGCGAAGTCGGCACCGTCTGCCACCGTGGCCTCGAAGGGATAGAGGTTGACCACCACCAGGTCGATGGCGCCGATATCGTGATCGCTCATGGCCTCGAGGTGGCCGGCGTCGTCACGCAGCGCCAGGATGCCGCCGTGGACCTTGGGATGCAGCGTCTTGACGCGGCCGTCCATCATCTCGGGAAAGCCGGTGTGGTCCGAGACCTCGGTGACCGCCACGCCGGCCTCGGCCAGCGCCCGGGCCGAGCCGCCGGTGGACAGGATCTCGACCTGGCGATCGGCCAGGGCGCGGCCCAGCTCGACCAGGCCCGACTTGTCGGAAACCGAGACCAGGGCACGGCGGATGGTGACGGGGCTATCGTTGGGGGACATGGGGAACTCTCCGGGAATAAACGGTGGCGACTATTGCGGCCGGCGGTAATCGGGCACCAGCGCCGCCAGGCGGGCCAAGGTGTCGTCGGTGTGGCGGGCCCGGGCGGCG